>JBBQUE010000373.1:0-4482 GCA_038212805.1 Bryobacterales bacterium
TAACCCGGTTGCACTTAGGGCAGCGCCACTTCCGGTTGCCATGATAAATGTGTCCCTTCAACTCAATCATCGCGACCTTGCAGACTTTGCACGTCAAAATTAAGCCCCGCGGATCTCACAGTATACTGGACTAACCCATGAGCCTGTCCGACCGCTTACGCGACCTGCGTGAAGGCTTTACCAGAACTTTCTGGATCGCCAACACCCTCGAACTTTTCGAGCGCTTCGCATTCTACGGATCCAAGGCCGTCCTGGCCGTCTACCTCGCCGAAAAGGTCGGGCTCGGTCCACAGGTTGCGGGCACCCTGGTGGGCCTCTTCTCTGGCGTGCTCTACTCCCTGCCGGTGATTGCCGGAACCTTCGTCGACCGCTACGGCTTCCGCAAAACCCTGGCCTCGTGCTTTGCCTTCTTCACCGTAGGCTATTTCCTGATCGGCATGGCCGGCCTGAAAATGGGCGAACCCCTCCTGGCGGCTCTCGGCAAAATCCCTTACGTGGTCTCGGTCCTGCTGCTCACCGCCATCGGAGGCTCGCTGATCAAGCCCTGCATCGTCGGCACCGTCGCCAACACCGCCACCGAAAGCACGCGTTCCCTGGGCTATTCCATCTATTACACGCTGGTCAACTTCGGCGGCGCGCTCGGCCCCATCCTCGCCCTCCAGGTCCGCGAAAACCTGGGCATCGAATACGTCCTCATCATGTCGTCGCTCACCAGTTTCCTGCTCTTCATCGCGACCCTCATATTCTTTGATGAACCCGCCACCACCCGGCCCGCCAGCGGACGAACCCTCGGCCAAGTCTTCAAGGACATGCTACTCGTCTTCGGAAACGGCCGCTTCATCCTCTTCCTGGTCATCTTCTCCGGCTTCTACACCATGTTCTGGCAGATCTTCTACTCCTTCCCCTTCTACATCAAGCAGATCCTGCACTACGAGAAATTTGAGCTGCTCGAAACCGTCGACGCCTGGACCATCATCCTGCTCACTGTTCCCGCCGCCGCCCTGGTCAAAAATTGGAAGCCGATCACCGCCATGTCGCTGGGCCTCGCCATCGCCAGCGCCTCCTGGCTCCTGATCCCCATCTCCCCCACCGTCACCATGTCCATCGTAGCCATCGCCTTATTCGCGGTCGGAGAATCCACGCTGGCCCCGCGCTTCTACGAATACGTCGCCGCGCTCGCTCCCAAGGATCAGGTGGGAACCTTTATGGGCTTCGCCTTCCTGCCCGTCGCCATAGGATCCTTCACCGCCGGTCCGCTCGCCGGATGGCTGGTCGAAACCTATATCCAGGGAGCGCACAACTCCAACATGGTATGGTACATACTCTCTGGAATCGGCTTCGCCTCCACCGCCGCCATGCTGGTCTATAACCGCGTTTTCAAAACCTCATAAATGCATTTCGAACTCCAAGCCGAGTGCCCCATCACTCGCGCCCGTGCCGGTCTCATCCACACCGCGCACGGCATCATCGAAACCCCGGTCTTCATGCCCGTCGGTACCCAGGCCACCGTCAAAGGCGTGATGCAGCGCGACTTAGCCGGTGAACTCGATGCCCGCATCATTCTCGGCAACACCTATCACCTCTTCCTCCGCCCCGGCCACGAACTCATCCGCGCCATGGGTGGACTCCACCAGTTCATGTCCTGGGACCGCGCCATCCTCACCGATTCCGGAGGCTTCCAAGTCTTTAGTCTCAGCGACCTGCGCAAAATCTCCGAAGAAGGCGTATTATTTCATTCCCACCTGAACGGCGACGCCCACATGTTCACCCCCGAATCCACGGTCGACGTCCAGCTCGCCTTCGGCAGCGACATTGCCATGATGCTGGACGAGTGCCCCAGCTACCCCGTCACCTACGAAGCCGCCCAGGACGCCATGCTCCGGACCGTCCGCTGGGCCCGCCGCGGTTACGCCCATTACCTGACGCGCAACGCCGCTAACACCGCGCTCTTCCCCATCGTCCAGGGCAGCATGTTCGCCGATCTCCGCACCCACTGCGCGCACGCACTGATGGAACTCGACGCCCCCGGCTACGCCATCGGAGGCCTTTCCGTCGGCGAACCCCGGCCCCTCAGCATGGAGATCACCGGCATCACCGCCGCCCTGCTCCCCCGCGCTAAGCCCCGCTATGCCATGGGAGTAGGTATGCCCGAGGAACTCCCGGAATACGTCGCCCACGGAGTGGACATGATGGATTGCGTGCTCCCATCGAGAAACGCCCGCAACGGCTGCCTTTTCACCAGCGAAGGAAAAGTACTGATCAAACAAGCGCGCTATAAAGAGGATGCCGCCGCGCTTGACCCCGCCTGCCGCTGCTACACCTGCCAGACCTTCTCCCGCGCCTACCTCCGCCACCTCTACCAGGCGGGCGAAATTCTGTTCTCCACCCTGGCCACCATCCATAACCTGATGTATTACCTTGACACCATGCGGCAAATCAGGCAAGCTATCCTGTCAGGGGCCTTCCCGGCATATCTGGACGCGGCTCGCCGCCCGGCAGCCTTATGACCGCAGCCAATTTTTCTCTGATGACGCTTTTTAACTTTCTCCTCCAACAGCCTTCTTCCAACCCCATCGTCGGGTTTCTCCCCCTCATCCTGATCGTCGGCATCTTCTACTTTCTGGTCTTCATGCCCATGCAAAAGCAGAAGAAGCAGCAGGCCGCAATGCTGAAAGGGATCCAGAACGGCTACATCGTTCTGACCACCGGCGGCATCATCGGCACCGTCGTCAGCGTGAACGATGATACTCTGATACTTCGGGTAAAACCGGATAACCTTAAACTGCAGGTGGCGCGTAGCGCCGTAGCCAGCGTGATAACCGAAGAAAAGAGCTAGCTGATCCTGGGCCTTCTGCCCGCTTCCAGCAAACAAGGCAACATGCAAAGTAATCTGAAATTCAAAGCGGCCGTAATTGTCGCAGTCATCCTCGTCTGTATCTACGGAGTGATCGGCCTTCCGAAATCCAAGGACGAACTGATCGCAAACTGGAACAAGAACATCCGCCTGGGGCTGGATCTGAAAGGCGGCACCCACCTGGTGATGCAGGTGCAGGTGCAGGATGCCTTCAAAGCCTCGGCTGACACCACGATTGATCGCATGAAAGACGAGATGCGCAAGCTCTCCATCGACTATGCCGCCGCCGACCGCAACGATCCCAACACTCTCCAGGACGCCGATAAAATCGAAATCACGGTGAAGGGCGTCCCCCTCGCCAAGGCTGGCGCTTTCCGCAGCCTGATTAACGATCAGTTCTCCGATTGGTCCCTGACGGCGGTGAACTCCACCGACTACCGCCTCAACATCAAGCAGAGCGAAGCACTGCGCCTGAAGGCCGACACGCTCACCCAAACCATTCATACGATTGAGCGGAAGATCAATGGCCTGGGTCTGGCTGAAACCACCGTCGTCCCGACCGGCCGTAGCAGTTCCGAAGCTGAACTCCTGGTCGAGATGCCGGGCGTCGACGATCCCGCGCACGTGAAGCAACTTCTCCAGACGCAGGCCGTTCTCGAATGGGCGGAAGTGAAAGACGGTCCGTTCGCCACCCAGGAAGAAGGCCGCGCCAAGCATGGCGGCGTGCTGCCCCTGAATACCAAGCTGGTGCCCTCCGTGCCACGTGCCGGGCAGCAGGCCGGCTGGTATCTGGTTTCGCGCAGCCCCATCGTGCGCGGCACCGACATCCGTGACGCGCACGCCTCCCAAGGACCGAACGGCCGCTGGGAAACGAATTTTGTCCTAAACCAGGATTCCGCCAAGCGCTTCCTGCGGTACACCGAAGCCAACATCGGCAACCGTGCCGCCATCGTCGTGGATAACGCCGTCATCAGCGCGCCCACCATCAACGGGGCCATCAGCGATACCGGCGTGATCACCGGCGCTGGTACCCAGGAAGAAGCCACCGATCTTGGCCTGAATCTGCGCGCCGGTTCGCTGCCGGCCAGTGTCGTCTACCAGGAAGAGCGATCTGTCGGGCCTTCCCTGGGCGCCGATTCTATTCAGGAGGGTTTCCGCGCGGGCATCGCCGGATTGCTGGCCGTGGTCGCCGCCATGTTGATCTACTATCGCAAGGCCGGCATCAATGCCACGCTGGCGCTGCTTCTGAACGCCATCATCCTGGTCGCCGCGCTCAGCTACTTCAACGCCACTCTGACCCTGCCGGGCATTGCGGGGATCGTCTTGACTATAGGTATGGCGGTGGACAGTAATGTGCTAATTTTTGAACGCATCCGCGAGGAGCTGCGCGCCGGTAAGGCGGTAGTGGCCGCGGTGGATGCCGGCTTCAGCAAGGCGCTGCTCACCATTATCGACACCCACGTAACGACGGTGGTGTCCTGCGCATTCCTGTTCATCTTTGGTACTGGTCCGGTGAAGGGCTTCGCGGTCACGCTGGTGATCGGCCTGGTGGCGAACGTGTTCACCGCGCTGTTCGTCTCCAAGACCATCTTCGATTTTGAGCTGTCTGGCAAAAAGCAAGTTACAGC
>JBBQUE010000374.1:0-4480 GCA_038212805.1 Bryobacterales bacterium
CTGGGCATCCCGCACAATCGGGAACAGCGCATACCAGCGCGATCCTTCCGGCTGCCCCAGCATGGTCTGCGCCACTTGGTCCACCGTGTCCCGAATCACCCGGTCGCCGCAGGCCGGGCAATAACTGCGCCCCACGCGCGCGAAAAGCAGCCGCAGAAAATCGTAGACTTCGGTCGTCGTCGCCACCGTGGACCGTGGATTCCGCGTCGTATTCTTCTGCCGGATCGCTATCGGCGGAGCAATTCCCAGAATCTCATCCACGTCCGGCTTTTCCATCCGCTCCAGAAACTGCCGGGCATACGCCGACAGCGATTCCACATACCGCCGCTGCCCCTCGGCATAAATCGTGTCAAATACCAGCGACGATTTCCCGGATCCCGAAACGCCCGTCACCACAGTCAATACATTATGCGGAATCGAAACCGAAACGTTCTTAAGATTGTGAACCCGCGCGCCACGAATATGAATGGAGTCTTCCAAGGAGGTATTCCGATTATCCCATTGACGCAGGTCCCGCCTGCTAGACGCTTGAGTTTGAATAGCGTTCTAAAAAGAGTGCTTTGTGCGACTGCACTGGCCCTTGACCAAACGTGACACCAAGCTCTCTATCCGTTAGGTTTGGAGGATAAGCAGGAGATTGAACATGGAAGTGCGATTTCCCCCCGATGTGCAAGCCAAGTTAAACCAATTTGCGGCCAGCCAAGGCTGAGCTTGAGCGGAGTCTTATCAGCGAACGGGCACACGCCCGTGTTGTTGCCGCCCGAGGCCGAGGCGTGAAGTTTTGACCTCAGCGAAAATCGAGGTTTCTTCCGGGCCGACCGTACCGTGAACCGAAAGGACGTCGCCGCTCTCCAAGCGTCTCTTGAGCGAGCCTACGGACCGGAGAAGGCTATTGTTTTGGACATGCAGGTCCACTCGACAAGCATGGTGCCCAGTCTATGGAAGGATAGCGCAACATAACGCCCTTTATGGTCGCCTATCGAGGGGCACGCCTTACGCCCGTCACTTCGCAAAGTTACTAGGCGTAAGAGTTTGCAAGGCAGGGCGCTGTGAACGTGAGATCGGTGAACGGGCTGACACAAGCACGACTTCGCCTCTCCTATAGCTGGTCGTAGACGGCATCGTCATCTTCACTCCAGAATGCCCTCCGCGAGTTAGACGAGTTCCTCATCCGAAAACACACGATACCTTTCCCCTGGATCGCGTCGGTCGCCTAGCCCGTCGGCTTGAATACGCCGCTAACTTCTCCGTTCGCGGCCGCGAAAATGGCTGCCATCACACGAGGGCTGCGTCGGCCATGCATTACGGCAACCACCAGCAGGGGAACCTCGTCCGGAGCATAGGCGATCAGCTAATCGCGAACCACGTGAAAACGAAGTGGCCGAGTCGTGAGGTCTGGCCGACGGTGCCCTTGGTGAGGGAAGGGAATCAGACGGCGGATCGCGTCCAAGATCTCTTCACGGACTCGTCTTGCCGCTGCCGGGCTGTCATCGGCAATGAACTCCCAAATGTCCGTGATGTCCTGCGCAGCTCCGGGGTGTAGAACGAATCCGCCCCGCATTGCACTCATTTAGCGGGAATGAATCAACTCGTCTTCGCGGCGTCGGAGGCTCTCAAAAAACGCTTCCCCATCCAGTGGTTGTACTTTGCCGCTCTTGATCTCATCGTACCGGGAATCAAGAAGGCCTCGGACTTCGATCAGTTCTTTGAAATATCCCGCTATTGCATCTTGCACCAACTCATCCGCGGACCGTCCGGTCTCAAGTACAAACTCGTTGAGCCTGGCTTCCCACTCAGGGCTGATATGCACATGCATCGCCTTCAGGCTAACAGATCGTCCTCTTCGCGCGTCTAAATCCTGTCCCGGCTAATATCCTCGCCGGAAAGCAGGGGGCTCTGGGGGAACGAATCGATCAACTGGTTCATTTCCTGCTCCCACGCATCTGGGCTCAACTCCCAAACAGGCTCAGAATCGCGAAATATAAAAACCCGCAGCACTTCATCGTCATTGAGTGACCGTTCCAGCAGTTCTTCGGCCGCACGCCGCAGTGGTAGCGGCAGCGTTTTCACCCTTATGCTCGTGTTCTCCCTGATTCCAGTCTTGCCTACCCCCCATCTGTGTGACCATATTAATGTGGACTACCCCCAAGCACGCGCACAGCTAGGAACCGCCAAACCAAAAACCGGCTGCCTCACCATCGGCCTCATCCTCGCGGTGCTGCTCTTCAGCGCGCGCTTCTTCGCCTCCCTCATCATCGATTACCAGTGGTGGAATGAGATGAACCAGCTCGGCACTTGGATCGATACCTGGGTGTACTCCTACGGCCCCACCATCGCCGCCGCCCTCCTGGCCTTCCTCATCCTCTGGATCGCCCATCGCCGCGCCATGACCCACACCGGCGCTCGCCCCCGCCTTTTCCCGGCCTATAGCCGGATTTCCACCATCGTCATTCTCGTTCTTTCCATCCTCATCGCCATCAGTTCCATGGATAGCTGGACCGTGGTGCGCTACATCGGCGGCCAGACCCTGAACCCGTCCACGCCCCAATGGCACGACCCTGCCTTCAATCTACCCCTTTCTTTCTATCTATTTAACCTGCCCTTCTATTCCGAAGTGCTCTCCCTGGCCCTGGTAGTTTTCGCCGCCGCCACCCTGCTCTATTGGCTCACCGCGCGCTTCTGGGAAATCCGCGGCACCATCGCCGACTGGTCTCGCATCCAGGAAATCAACATCGCCCACTTCAACTGGATGGAGGCCCTGGAATTCCGCTTCGTCCGCATCTTCGGTGCCGTGTTCCTGGTGGAATTGGCCATTCGCTTCTACCTCGGCCGCTATGCCATGTTGCTCGGCGAGCACGGCTTCATGGTCGGCCTCGATTACGTCGATCAGTACGTAGGCATCCCGCTCCAATGGATGATGATCGGCGCATCCCTCCTCGCGGCCGCCGCCATCGCCTTCAAGCGTCCCAAAATCGCTCTCGCCCTGTTCTTCGCTCCGTTGCTCATTCGCGGCCTTCTTCCCACGGCCGTCAACGCCGCCTACGTGCGTCCCAACGAAATCTCGCTGGAAAAACCTTTTATCGACCGTCACATCCAGGCCACCCGCGCCGCCTACGGAATTGACCACCGGACCACCGAAGTCCTGGTCCAGGCCAAGCCCGACGCCGCCATTGATGTCACCAAGAATCAAAGCCAGCTCGATAACGTCCGCCTCTGGGACTGGAAGGCCTTCCGCGAAACCGTCTCGCAGATCCAGCCCCTCCGGCCCTATGTCTATACCGACGTGGATGTAGACCGCTACATAATCAATGGCCAACTCCGCCAGGTCCTCCTCTCCCCCCGCGAGTTGGACCTCAACGGCTTGGGCGACGCCCGCTCCCGCTGGATCAACCCCCATTTCATCTATACCCATGGCTACGGCATCGTCATGGCGGAATCGAATAAGATCACCGCCACCGGTCTCCCTGTCCTGTTCGTCAAAGATGCCCCGCCCGAAATCACCGTGCCGGATCTAAAACTTACCCGCCCCGAAATCTATTTTGGAGCCCAAACCGAAGATCCCGTCTTCGTCCGTACCGCCCAAGCCGAATTCAACTATCCGGCCGGCGAACACAACGTCCAGACCCGCTACGACGGCCACGGTGGATTCCCCATTTCTTCCCTGGGTCTACGCACCGCCGCCGCTGTCTCCGGCGGCGATTGGAACATACTCCTCACCGGCTATCTCACTCCCGAAAGCCGGATGATGATCCATCGCAAAATTGTGGATAGGCTCGAAACGCTGGCCGGCTTCCTGCTCTGGGATTCTGACCCCTACATGGTGGTCGACAAAGCCGGACGCCTGGTCTGGATCGTGGACGGTTATATGACCTCCGACGCTCACCCCTACTCTCGAACCTTGCAGTTCCCAGGCGCTCCGCCCCTCAACTACATCCGCAATTCCATCAAAGCAACCGTTGACGCCTACGATGGAACCGTTCACATGTACGTTTTCGATGCGGAAGATCCCTTGATCAGCGCCTACCGGAATCTGTTCCCCAAGCTATTCCTGCCGGCCACCGCCATGCCCACCGATCTGCGCGCCCATGTCCGCTACCCGGAAATGATCTTCCACGCCCAGGCCGAAATCTACCGTACGTTTCACATGCGCGATCCCGAAACCTTCTACAACAAGTCCGACGCCTGGGATCTCGCCAAGTACACCTCCGGCCAAGCCTCCGCGCCCGAACCCGTTCCCCCCAACTACGTGATTGCAACCGTTCCTGGACAGGAAAAGCCGGAATTCCTGCTCATGATTCCGTTCACTCCCCGCAACCGCGACAACCTGATCGGCCTTATGATGGCCCGCTGCGACGGTGAGCATCTGGGGGAAAAAGTAGTCATCCTCCTATCGAAACAGGAAATAATCCTCGGCCCCATGCAGGTGGAAGCACGCATCAATCAGGATCAGAACATATCCAAAGACCTTACCCTGTGGAAC
>JBBQUE010000375.1:0-4465 GCA_038212805.1 Bryobacterales bacterium
ATACCATTTGCATATCGATGGAAAGCATCACCATACCGATGTCAAGCATCAATCGCTGAATCCATCGAACCCCAGCGAAGTGGTGGGCATTCACCAGATGGCGACGCCCGAAATGGCGAACCACGCGGTGGAATCTGCCCATGCGTACTTTGAGGAATGGAGCGCCACGCCCGTGGGGGCACGGGTGGGCATGGCCTTGCGCGCAGCTGAGATTATTCGCGAGCGCAAGCTTGAACTTGACGCCTGGCTGGTTTATGAGGCTGGTAAGACGTGGAATGAAGCGGAAGCCGACGTCTCCGAGGCCATCGATTTTCTGAACTACTACGCCCGTCAGATGCTGAAGTTCAGCCAGCCGGACCCGTTGGTGCAGATGCCCGGTGAGCGCGGACGGCTGATCTATCTGGGGCTGGGTGCGGGCATCATTATTCCGCCGTGGAATTTCCCGCTGGCCATTATGGCGGGCATGAGCGTAGCGGCACTGGTTACGGGCAACACCATCGTGATCAAGCCTTCCAGCGATACCCCCACCATCGCCGCTAAGTTTGCTGAAATCCTGCTGGCTGCGGGCTTTCCGGCCAAGAGTTTTTCCCTGCTGGTAGGCAGCGGATCGGTGATTGGCGACCTTCTGGTTCAGCACCCCAAGACCCGCTTTGTGTCTTTTACGGGTTCGCGCGATGTCGGGCTGCGCATTAACGAACTGGCGGCCAAACCGCGGAAGGGTCAGATCTGGATCAAGCGCGTAGTGGCCGAGATGGGCGGCAAGAACGCCATTGTGGTGGACGCCGAAGCCGATCTCGATAGCGCGGTGCAGGGCGTGGTGGCTTCAGCGTTTGGTTATCAGGGACAGAAGTGCTCGGCTTGTTCGCGCGCCATTGTGGACGCCTCAGTCTACGAGGAATTTCTCACCAAGGTAAAGGCCAAGGTGGTTGAGCTTACAGTGGGCGCGCCCGACCGCCTGGAGAATTACATGGGCCCGGTAATTAACGACCGCGCCCGGCAGACCATCCTCGATTATATTGAGGTGGGCAAGACCGAAGGACGGTTGATCTGCGGTGGCGGGGCCGCCGATGGACCCGGCTATTTCATCCAACCCACCGTGATCGCCGATATTGAAGCGAAGGACCGGCTGTTCCAGGAAGAGATCTTCGGGCCGGTGCTGGCGGTGGCCAAGGCGCGCGATTTCGACCATGCATTAGAGCTTGCCAACGATTCCGAGTACGGTCTCACGGGCGCGGCGTATACGCTGAATCCGGAGAAGATCGAGAAGGCCAAGCGGCGCTTCTTCGTGGGCAATCTATACATCAATCGCAAGTGTACCGGGGCCATGGTGGGGGCGAATCCTTTTGGTGGCTTCAACATGTCGGGCACGGATTCGAAGGCGGGCGGGCCGGATTACCTGCTGCAATTCCTGCAGCCGAAATCCATTGCCGAAAAAGTGCTATCCTAAAGGTCCCCGATATGAAGGGGACCAAGAAGTTCCAGTTCCAGGGTCAAATCCGATCGACGCGGCACGGGGCGGTATTCTCTAAAGGGAATCCGCCCCGTTCCCTTTCTGGTCAGCATGTTTGATAAAGTCCTGATCGCCAACCGCGGTGAGATTGCCGTCCGCATTATCCGGGCCCTGCGCGAGTTGGGCGTCGGCAGCGTGGCCGTTTACTCCGACGCGGACCGCGCCGCCTTGCACGTCCGCATGGCTGATGAAGCCGCCCACATTGGGCCCGCGCCTTCGTCCGAAAGCTACCTCAATATCTCCAATATCCTGGAAGCTGCCAGCCGCCACGGGGTGCGGGCCATCCATCCGGGGTACGGCTTCCTGAGTGAGAACGCTGAATTCGCGGCCGCCTGCACGCATGCGGGCTTCGTGTTTATTGGGCCCTCGGCCGGTTCCATCCGGCAGCTTGGCTCTAAGACCGCTGCCCGCCGTTTGGCTAAGGCTTCGGGCGCTCCCGTGGTTCCAGGCACCGAGGAACCCGCCGCGGATCTGGATCGCGCCCGGGCAGCCGCCCGCGAGTTAGGCTATCCGGTACTGCTGAAAGCGGCGGCCGGTGGGGGCGGGAAAGGCATGCGCCGGGTGGACCGGGAGCAGGACCTCGAATCGGCTATCCGCGACGCATCGAGTGAAGCCGAGCGTTCCTTCGGCAGCAGCGAGGTCTACATCGAAAAGGTGGTGCTGAACCCGCGCCACATTGAGATTCAGATTCTGGGCGATCATCACGGGCACCTGATTCACCTGGGCGAGCGGGCATGCTCACTGCAGCGCAGGCATCAAACAGTGGAGGAGGAAGGCCCTTCGCCGCTGAGGGCACACCACCCTGACCGCCGCGCTGCGATGGGGGAAGCGGCCCTGCGGGTGGCCAACGCGGCTGGCTATTACAACGCCGGCACCGCGGAATTCCTGGTGGATGCCGATACCAACTTCTACTTCCTGGAGATGAACACCCGGCTGCAAGTTGAACACCCCGTGACGGAATTGGTGACGGGGCTGGATCTGGTGCATTGGCAGCTTCGGATTGCGGCCGGGGAGCGATTGCCGTTCTCGCAGGAGGACATAACTTGGCGCGGTTCCGCGATTGAATGCCGGATTTACGCCGAGGATCCAGAGAATAATTTCTTTCCTTCGCCCGGGACGATTGAACATCTGGCTGAGCCGGGCGGACCGGGGATCCGTTTGGATTCCGGCGTTTATCCGAACTGGACCGTTCCCATCGATTATGATCCGCTGTTGTCGAAGCTGATCGCGTGGAGCCCGGACCGTGCCACGTCGATTGCGCGGATGCTGCGGGCGATCGGGGAGTATTCGGTGATGGGCATTCGCACGAATCTATTGTTCTTCCGCGAGATTCTTGCGGATCCGGAGTTCCAGAGAGGTGCGCTGCACACTGGCTTTCTGGACGAGTATTTCAAACGGCGTCCGGCGGCGGTGGCGGCTTTGGCTGAGTTGGCGGAGATTGCCCAGCGGGTGGCGGCTGAGCACCACGTGAAGCCTGTAACCGCAGACTCAAGTGTTAGGAGCGAATGGAAGAGTGCGGGCTTGGCACGGCTGATGCGATGAATATCAAGAGAGTCCAAGAAAAGTACCATCGACTCACCGGATGTTCACCCGTCTTTGATATAGTCTCTGGTATGAAGCGTGCAAAACTCCTCCTGGCGGTGCTCGCGATATTTCTGTTACCCTCCAATCGTGCGTCCGCTGCATCGATTACCTTCAATGATTACGGCCCCAATCCCTTTGTAACCGTAACCGGTAGCGACGCCGAACGAGTGATCTATGCAGGTACGGGCTGTGTGGGAAGAGTCTGCACGGTGAGCCTCCAGCGGCCAGCTGGCGCACGCCCGTTCGAACTCGGCGGCGGGCCCTACACTCAGGGCTTTTACGGCGAGGGAATTCTATACTTCTCGGCGGTGCCGGGTTTCGGCGGCGGCACGTTGTTTCCGGACCAAATACAAATACTACGGGGCAATGACGGAATCTTCAATGTCCAATTCACACCAGGAATTGATAATCCCCCCACGCCATTCTTTGCGGCCACGTCCCCGAATGCGTTCCCGCAAAATGTCGCGATTGAATGGACTTTAAATGGCACCGCGCCGGGGACTCGCACGCTTTTCATTGACACTTTCAACTTTCTGACCGCACCGCCGGTTCCCGAGCCCGGCTCGATCGCGATGGCCGCCGCAGGCCTAGCCTGCATAGCCTGGCTACGCCGCCGCCGGATCCCTTAACGTTCTAGTGCGCCGGAGATAGAGCGTCTGCCGCTCGGCAGGTGGAAGCTCGTCCTCCAGTGGGACACTAGTGTTCATGGGCAGCGCGGATGTGATGAACATCAAGAGAGTACAACCCGGGGTTTATTCGGTGATTCACGAAGGGCGCAGCGTGGATGCGCGGGTGGTTTCGAATGGGGCCGGGTATGTGGTGGAAATCGACGGCCAGCACTTTGAGGTTACTTTAGAAGACCCGCGTAATGCCCGTCGGAGATCCGGCGCCGCGTTGGCCCAAGGACGTCAAACCATTAGCGCGTCCATGCCTGGCAAGGTAGTGCGGGTGCTGGTAACCGAGGGGGAGGAAGTGACCGCCGGCCAGGCCATCATCGTGGTGGAAGCCATGAAGATGCAGAACGAGATGAAGGCCGTCAAGGCCGGACGAGTTACTAAGATTCATGTGGCGGGCGGTGCTACGGTGTCGGCGGGCCAGCCGCTCCTGGTCGTTGAATGACAAGCCATGCGCTTAGTCACCTGGAACTGCTGCCGTGGCCCCTATCTGAAGAACGCATCACTTCTGGACGTGTTCTCTCCCGACATCGCGGTGATTCAGGAGTGCGCCAAGCCCGCGGCTGAAACCAGTCAATGCCTGTGGTTCGGAGACAACCCACGCCAAGGCATCGCCGTCGTCGCGAAAGGACCGTATCATATCCGGGGGCTTACTCCGGTAGCTGGGGTTCCGAGGTATGTCATCCCAGTGAGAGTA
>JBBQUE010000376.1:0-4460 GCA_038212805.1 Bryobacterales bacterium
CGGCCGCGCTCTCATCGCCGGTCCAATGATTCGAGGCGTTGATGAGCAATTCGATTTCGTCGCCGAACCAGGGCCAGCCTTCGCGGCTGAGATCATGCGCCTTGGGGTTGCGGGCGGGCACCCAGCGCGGGGTATCGATCCCATAGAGCACGTCGTCGGTGACGTCAAAGGCGAAGTAGAGGCGTCTGCCATCGTGCTTCACGTAGGCTTTGAGCGAGAGGTCCTTAGGGTCGGTAGTGCGGGTGAACTGCGGAATCCACTGCGCGACGCCGGTGAATTTTGTAGCGTCGTCCCATTCGCCCGGTTGCAGGATACCGTCAAGGGTGGGGGTGGTTCCGGGATAAGCGCGTAGAGTGGCGGGGAAGTCACCCGCGCGCACCAGACAGGCGCACAGGCAGAAGGCGGAAATGAGGGATTTCAATGCTTTTTACGGGCTTTGGCTTTAGAGGCCGCGGAGGCGGGGGTGGAGCTGGAGGAAAGCCCCAGCTCCTTAAGCAGCGATTTGGCCTTGGCGGCGGCATCGCTATCGGGATAACGCGACGTGATTTCCTTGAATTCGCGGGAGGCGGCGTCGCGCTTGCCGAGGGCAAGCAGGCTGCGGCCTTTCATGAGATGGGCGTCGGGGGTCTTGTTGTTGTCGGAGAAGTGTTCCAGCACGGCGTCGAAGGCGATGATGGCGTTCTCATATTCCTTGCGCTTGTAGAAGATGTCGCCGATGTAATACTGCGCGTTGGGGGCGAACTGGGTGGTGGGGAAGTACTTCAGATAGTCAGTAAACTCACTCAAGGCGAGGTCGTAGTTTCCACCCACGTAGTCGCGGTAAGCGTTGGTATAGGTGGCTTCGGCTTGCATGCCGGCCGGGGGCTTGGGGCTGGTGGTTGTGGTTCCCGCCGTGGGCACGCCCAGGGAGGGGGATTGTTCCAGCGGGACGACCGGGGCGGGGGGCGGGGGCGGGCTTTTCAAGACCTGAACTGCGTTCTGGAGGTCGGTGATTTTGGCGTCAAGCTTGCCCATGCGCGAGTTCATGTCGAGCACGTTTTCGCGGACTGAGCGGAAGTCTTCCGACATGGCATCGAGCTTGGAGCCCACGGCGGCGACGGGGCCGACCACGTTCTGGCCCTGGGCCTTGAGCGACTCCGTCATTTTGTCCTGCATGCCGAGGATGGAGACATTGGAGCGGTTGGTGTTATCCAGCGCAGTCTGCATCAGGGTGGTAAGCACCACCAGCTTTTCGTTCATCTGGCGGACCTGGTCCTGCAGCAGGGCCACGTCCCGCTGCAGTTCCACCATTTCTTTGTTTGCGCCGGAAACCAAGGGGAGGGTTCCGGCCAGGATGATCAAAGTGCGTATGAGTTTCATCGTTAGCTCCAGGTAGGACAGGCCGAAAGCCTGTCCCACCTTGTTTAGTTATTGGCCGGCCGTCAGATGGGCCCGGCGATTCTTCTGATAGCAATCTTCGGTGGCGTCGGTGCACTGCGGGCGCTCTTTGCCGTAGCTAACGGTTTTGAGGCGGGCAGCGGGGACGCCTAGCTGGACCAGGAAGTCGCGGGCGGAGGAGGCGCGGCGATCGCCCAGGCCGAGGTTGTATTCGGCGGAGGCGCGCTCATCACAATGGCCTTCCACGATGACGGTGAGGGCGGGGTCGCGGGCGAAGAGACGCTTGAGCAAGTCGGCGTCGGAGGTGAGGGCCTGGACGGCGTCGGAGCGGATATCGGATTTATCGTAATCGAAATAGGCATCTTGACTCTCGCGCGAGAGCGTTTCGCTTACGCTGAGCGTGGGGCCGGTGGTGTTCGCGGGGGGCGGCGGCGGGGGCGGTGCGCCGACATCCACCGTAACCGTGCGCGAATCTGTTCCGCCAGGGCCTTTGGCGGTCAACGTATAGGTGGTCGCGGAGCCGGGGAAGACCTGGCGCGAACCCTGGCTTTGGACTGCGCCCACGCCGGGATCGATACTCATATCGGTGGCGTTGCTGATGGACCAGCGGAGCGTGGCGGCCTGGCCTTGATTGATGCGGCTGGGCTCCGCGGTGAAGCTGTTGATAACCGGGCGGCCCATGGAGGGCGGCGGCGTATTATCGGTCAGGTTCCGCGAGGGCGGCGGCGGAGGCGGCGGAATCGGTGTTTTCTTCTTACAACCGGCGGCAAATGCGAATAAAACCAGCGCCAATAGAACCGCGCTCACTCTTGAACTTCGAAACTTATTCATTCCAAATCTCCTTGACTTATCGGCTGGAGGTTTTGCTCCAGGCAGGTTTCTCATTATTACCTTGGGTGGTCAACTGGCGCTTGGCGGTACCGTCGGCCAGCATGGTCCAGAGCTGCGTGCGGCGGTCCCGCTTTGAAGAATACACCAAATGCGTGCCGTCCGGGGCCCAGCTGGGGTTCTCGTTCCGGCCTTCACCGTGGGTGAGTTGGACGATCTCACGGCTGGCGATATCCATGATGAAGATGTTGTAGTTCCCGGGATCGAAGCCGCGGGTCCAGGCGAAGGCGATGTGCGTGCCGTCGGGGCTCCAGGACGGATTCACGGCTTCCCCCTCCCCATTGGTTAAGCGCACGACATCCGAACCGTCAATACTCATTCTATATATTTGCGGGAGGCCGCCGCGGTCGGAGACGAAAACCAGGTCGTTACCGGTTTTGGGGTTGACTTTGGGTTCGACGTCGATGGCGCGGGAAGTGCCGATGCGGCGGAGGCCACTGCCATCGGGCGCGGTGGTGAAGATCTGGGAAAAACCGCCGCCGGCGCTGGAATAGATCAGCAATTGCTTGCTATCGGGGGTGAAGTCCGAGGCGGCGTTCACGGAGGCGCTCTGGTTGTAATAGGGCAGTTTGCGGCCGGTTTCGAGCGAGTGGACGAAAATGGAGGGCGTGCCGCGGGCCCAGGTGGTGAAGGCCACTTTGCTGCCATCGGGGGAGACGCAGGGGAAGGTGGTGATGTTGCGGTAGTTGGTGAGCTGCTTTTGATTATTGCCGTCGTAATCCATGGACCAGATTTCCTTGTTGCCTTGTGCGCTATTCCGGTCGGAAACGAAGTAGATCTTGGTACCCATCAGGCTGACGCCGCCGAAGAGTTTCAATATGTCGGCGGCGAATTCGTCGGCCACCTTGTGGGCACCGGCTTCGTCGAGGGTTGCGGTATAGATCTTGCCGATCACCTGGGCGGTTTGCGCGGTGGGCACCTGGACGTTGTAGAGCCAGCCGAAGAGGACCAGGTTGCTGCCTTGCACGGCGGTGTAGCCGAAGGCGAGGTAGTTGGCGTTGACGGGCGGGTTGGACCAGTTGGTGAGGCTGGTGGGGGCGTTGAAATCGGCGGGCTGCTGAGGCACGGCGAGCGGGTAGACCGTCTTCGGGACCATCTTCAGCCGGGTGGAATCCTGGAGCTGGCTGAAGAGGCTTTGGTTGAAGACGGACATGAAGGGCTGGGCCGCGCCGGTGCCGCGGAAATCGATGACGGCGATGGCGGGCTTTTCGCCGGATTTATTGATGGTGATGCTGGTTTGCTGGGAGAAGAGCGCGCCGGCCAGCGTGGCGAGGATAGTGGGGATAAGAAGACTTTGTTTCATTGCTTGATTTGGAACTTGAACTCCACGTTGACGATGTCACGTTCATACTCGGCCGGGAGCGGGGGGAACGGAGCGGCCTCCGTGATGGCGCGCTGGGCCGAGACATCCAGTTGATAATTGCCGCTGCTCTCAAGGAGCTTGACGTTACGGATGGAGCCGTTGCGATAGAGATCGACCGAGACGCTGGCCATGGGGAGGCGCTGATTCTCAAAGCCGGCCGTGCGCCAATGCTCGGAGACGCGCTGCATGAGGAGCATGGCGTAGGCCCCAAAGCGGGTGCCGAGGACGCTGTTCTGGTTGACGCCGATCTGGCCGGGGCCGCCGCGCTGGGCGAACATGGGGCTGACGGCGGCGGGGGCCTGGTTGCTATAGACCTGGTTAGGGCGGTTGATGTCGGGCGGGCGGTAGCGCTGGGGGGAGGCGTTGATGGCCTCCGGCACGTACTTCCTTTTCGACTTGAGCGGGATGGCGTCGGGGTCGGGTGGCGGGGCTTTCGTTGTGACCTTGGTTTCGCGCATGGGGGCCAGGGGCGTGGTGGATTCGGTGTCGTTCGCTACCGGATTTTTGTGGCCTTGGCGCGGGGGGAGGGGGATGGTGTTGACGGGGGTGATGGCGACGGCTCCACCAGATCCGGGAGTGAGGTCGCCCCAGGTTTCGCGGGTAGTTTGGAAGGTGGTGGAGAGCAGGACGAAGAGCGCGACGATGCCCACATGGAACGCGACGGAGCCGGCGAGCGGCTTGCCCAGGGGTTCCGGATTGTGGAGGGCGTGGTCCATGGATGGCTAGTGTTTCCGGCCGTTATCTTCGAGCGGTTGGGTGACGATGTTGACGCCGAGTTTGGCTTCGCCAAGGGCGGCGATGACCTGGGCCACGACGTCGAAACGGGTTTCCT
>JBBQUE010000377.1:0-4457 GCA_038212805.1 Bryobacterales bacterium
GAACTCGCGTTGCCAGTTGCTGTCGGGCGAAAACGCAAAGCCTTCCGACATGCGGCGCTGGGCGTAGAGCTTCAACAACTCGTCCGCCATGTCGCGCATTTTGGCTTTGACGCGCGTTTTGGTTTTGGTCCAGGTGGCCCCGCCCATGCGGTCCAGGGGTGGCGGCGAACCTTCGCCCGCGCCGCGGAATTTCTGGATCAGGTCCATGCGCGTCATGGGCACGTAGAGCTTGGCTTCGCCGGCGTATTCCAGCAACAGGAACTCGCCCTTGCTATCACCCTGCGCGATCTCGCGGGTGCCCAGGTATTTCGCCACTCCATGGGTCAGGTGGACCACGAAATCGCCCGGCTTCAGGTCCGCCATGTCGGCCTGGAATGCGGCCATCTGGCTCTTGGTGGGGCCAGGGCGGGCCACCAGCTCGGAGGTGTCGAACAGGTCCTCCGCGCCGAAGATGGCCAGGCGTTCCAGGGGCAGAACCACACCCCGGCGAACCGTCCCTTTCACCAGATACGTGTTGGCGACGTTGCCTGCCATGTAGGAACGTTCGGCCAGATAGGGGCGCGTGGCGTCAGTAGAGTCCACGCCCAGTTGGAACGGGATGCGGTATTCCTGCAGCACGTCCGCCAGCCGTTCCAGTTCGCCATTTGACGGTGCGAAGAACACCACGCGATTGCCCTGTTCCACCAGGTGGCGGGCTTCAGAAACAGCCACCTGCATGTTGCCGTGGAACGTCATGGAAGGCCGCGTATTGATGTGCGCCGTGGATTGCCCGCCTCCCGCGGCTTCAGCCACCCCGAATAATTCCAGCTCGCGCAGTTGCAGTTCGGCCTTATCTTGAATCCGCGCCACCAACTCGCCCCAGTGATGGAAGAACTTTTCCGGATCGATGGGGGATGGCCGGTCGGGATCTTCCAAACGTTTCCAGAGCCGTTCAGCAGCGGACGCGATCTGCTCCGGCTCGTCCAAAACAATCAACGGATTCTCCATCAGCGATAGCAGCGATTCGTTGCGCGGGCGCGCCAGCGGGACCAGGAATTCCCATCCCGGGAAGGCGTCGCCAGGCGTGTCGACGTCCACGTGGCCGGCTAGTTCGCGGAGCAGTGCACGGGACCGCGGATACTCCATCAGCGGCAGCAGCGTGGCTTCGGCCACCTTCAAGATGCTGCGCTGCGTTTCCACATCGAAGCGCCGGATGGATTCAATCAGGTCGCCGAAAAACTCCACACGGATGGGCTTCTGCGATTCCGCGGGGTAAACATCCAGGATGCCGCCGCGCAGCGAATACTCGCCGGTCATCTCCACCGGTTCGCGCTTTTCGTAGCCGATGCTATCCAGGTGCGCGATCAGGTCTTCGAGCGGGATCTCATCGCCCACGCGTAATGTGAGCGCCAACTGGCGATAGAAATCCGCGTTCCCGGTGCGGATCAGCGCGGAGGCCACCGGTGTAACGGTGATCGGCACGCGCCCGCTAGCCAGACGCCACATCCCGATGGCCCGCCGTTCCGCGATTTCATTGTGGGGAGAGAGCCGCTGCGAGGGCATGGTATCGAGCGCCGGGATCATTTGCGGGCGCGGCAGATCAGGCGCCACCAACAATTCGAAGAACGTAAGGATCAGGTCAAAGAGTGCTTCGGCCTGCTTGCTGCCGTCGGAGAGCACCAGAAACGGACGTCCGGTGGCCTGCCATAGCAAGACCAGATACAGGGCCTTGGCCGTATTCGTGAGTCCGGAGAGCGAAATGCGCGCGCCTGGATCGCGGGTCAGCGGTCCGGCCACCTGCTGGAACGCCGGACTGCGGCTCAGCGATTGAAACAGATCGCGAATTGCTGGATTAATCACTGGTGGCGCTTCAGGATCTCATCCACAATGTTGGTGGTGGAAAAGCCGGGCTGCAGCGGAACGGTGAGCACTTGGCCGCCGGCTGCCTCTACCTCTTCCCGGCCCGCCACGAAGTGCGCCCAATCCGCCCCTTTAATCAGGACGTCCGGCAGCACGGCCGCGATCAGTTCCCGTGGGGTGTCCTCATCGAAGAACGCGACCACGTCCACCGCCGCCAACGCGCACGCCATATCCGCGCGATCCTGCTGGCAGATCAGTGGGCGCGAAGGGCCTTTCAGACGCTGCACGCTGGCGTCGGTATTCAACGCCAGAATCAGCAAATCCCCCAAAGATCGCGCGCTTTCCAGTAACCGGATGTGCCCCGGGTGCAAAATGTCGTAGCAGCCGTTGGTGAAAACCACTTTGCGGCCTTCGCGTTTCCATATTGCGCGCGCCGCAATTAATTCGTCCCTCGAATAAAACTGGCCCAAGACTTTAGCTTATACTGATCTTGCCATGCTCAAACAATTTCTCACTCTGGCCGCGTTTGCTACGCTGATCACCATGACCCCTGCCTCGGCCCAGGAATCGCCCAGCCCGTCCCTGGTAAAGGACGCCCGCGTCTATGAATTGCGAACCTATCATGCGTTCCCCGGTAAGCTCGAAGATCTGCACAAGCGTTTTCGCGATCACACCATTGACATCTTCAGCCGCCACGGCATGAAGACGGTGTCGTTCTGGGGACCTACCGACACCGCCAAAGGCTCTGAGAACACCCTGATTTATGTGCTGGAATTCCCCAGCCGGGAAGCCGCCACGGCTAGCTGGAAGGCCTTCCGCGACGATCCGGAATGGCAGAAAGTGGCCAAGGCGTCCGAAGCTAACGGCAAGCTGGTGGAGAAAGTGGACTCCGTGTTCATGAAGGCCACTGATTATGCTCCGAAGAAATAGCATGCGGACGGGTCTGCTCGGGCTGTCGCTGGGGTTGTCCCTGGCGTGGGCCGCTCCGGCCCAGGGCGTGATTGACAGCACTCGGGCCAAGGCCGACTTCGTGCTGACGGCCGACCCCGCCAGCGCAGACTGGAAGTTCGTGAAGCCCGTGATGGCCCCGAACGATCACATGGGCGCGGCCGCGGATGGGCTCCGCACCGAGATCCGGTCGCGCTGGTCGGCGGAAGCGCTATACATCCTGTTCGTCTGCCCGTACGGGAATCTGTTCCTGAAGCCGAACCCCGTCACGTCAACTGAAACCAACAAGCTCTGGGATTGGGACGTGGCGGAACTCTTCATCGGATGGGATTTCGATCACATTGAGCGCTATAAAGAATTCGAAATCTCGCCCCAGGGCGAGTGGGTGGACCTGGATATCGACCGCAAACATCCCGCGAAGGATGGAGGCGTGTCCTGGAACTCGGGATTTACCTCCAAAACGCGCATCGATTCCGCCCACAAAGTCTGGTACGGCGAGATGCGTATTCCGTTCAAATCCATCAGCCCCACTGCCCCCAAAACCGGCCAGCGCTTTCGCGTCAACTTCTACCGGATGCAAGGGATTGAGCGCAACATGATCGCCTGGCAACCTACCCATGCGCGCTCATTTCATGTCCCCGAATCGTTCGGAGTGATGGAATTGAAGTAGGCCTGATTTCTGGTTCTGAGGCGCGATCAGGTGCGCCTCTAGGCCTTGTGCATGTACTTGATATTGGGCTTGAAAATCAATAGGTTAGGCGCGCCTTCCCGATTCACCTTCAGACAGGTCTTGTCGTACCACTCAATAATCCCCTGCAGCGTTTCCCCATCCTTCATGACGATGGTCATGGGAGTCTTCGACTGCATCTGCTTCATGTAGTAGAAGTTTTCCGCGTTGGTCTGATCGGGGGGCGTAACCTTCTTTGGGCCGCTGGTGTGGCGTGGACTAACGGGTTCCTTCATTTCGTTTAAAGAAGGTCTGATCAACTTACGATTTTGGGGCTCCACGTCGCCACTCCCTAGGGTCAATTTAACTATCCCAATTGAACCATACTGGGCTAATGGTCCGCTACTCTTGTACGCGCTGCATTTCGACGGCGAAGGCATCAAGCGCAATTGATTTCTGAATATTGCGCCGCACCAGGTGCATAAGCTCATCTACCTGCGCCACCGCGGTGCGGATCCAGCGGAAACTCACCGCCTCCGCCAGGGACTGCAACTCCGCGCGAATGTCGGCGTTCCGGATGTCGCCCACGCCATTCGCCAACAGCAACACGTCCTCCAGCAACAGGTAAACCACGCCCAGCAGCGCGTCCAGTTTTTCGGTCTTCTTGGCTCCCAGCGTCTCCGAATACTTGGCCCACTCCGCAAAGGGCGCGCGCCCACCAGCCACTTGGAGCAGCTTCAACATAGAAGCGCGGCGCTGATCGTACGTCTCCAGATCCAGCGAAACCGCCAGACCCGGACTTCCCGCGGCCAACGATAACCGGCGCTCGGGATCTTTCAGTCCGCGCGTCTGCAGAAAGCCCAGCATTTCGTTGTTCGACAAACGCGTCAGCTGCAGCGTCACGGCGCGCGACCGGATGGTGGGCAGCAGGTCGTACGGGTTTTCCGCCGTCATCACGATCACCAGGTGCTCGGGCGGCTCTTCCAAGGTTTTCAATAGCGAA
>JBBQUE010000378.1:0-4434 GCA_038212805.1 Bryobacterales bacterium
GTATCAGGACGATCACCGGTATCTGGAATATTGCTTCGCCGAGGAGCAGAAGCTGGGGCTGCCAGCGGGATTCTTCAAGGGTACGTGCCTGTTTGATCCGGTGGCGGCGGAGACTCCAGCGCGGATGGAGGCCTTGGTACACAAGCATCCGGGGCGGGTGGTGGCGTTGCGGATTCATGAGATGCATAAGCCGGGCACGCCTTCGTTGACGACGGGGCCGATTAAAGACCGGGATTTGAAATCCCCCGCGATGCTGGCTACCTGGCGGAAGGTACAGGCGCTGGGATTGGGGATTCAGATGCATTTCCTGCCGTATTATGCGCCGGGTATCGCGGAGCTGGCCGGGCAGTTCCCGAAGGTCCCGGTGATTCTGGATCATTTGGCGCGCGTGGGTCAGGGGACACCGGAGGAATTCGAAGGCGTGCTGGGGCTGGCGAAATTCCCCAAGGTGGTGATGAAGTATTCGGGCGTGGAGTATTCCGCCAAGGCCGATTGGAAGCCCATGGTGCGCCGGATGTTTGACGCCTTCGGACCCCAGCGGATGATTTGGGGCGGGCTGGGGTACACGCGGGACGAATTCGCGAAACAAAGCCAGTTGCTGAACAGCATATTCGATTTTGCCACGGAAGCGCAGCGAGCCCGGATCCGCGGGGGAAATGCGGCGGAGTTGTTCGGATGGTAATGGTGAAGGTCCACCCGCGCGATAACGTGGCGATTATCGTGAGCCCGGACGGGTATCTGGGGCGCGAGCACATTCCGCAATCGCACAAGGTGACGCTGGCGGATATCAGCGCCGGTGAGCCGGTGCTGCGCTATGGCCACAACATCGGGATTGCGAATCGCGCGCTGCCGCTGGGTTCATGGGTGCGCGAGGAAATGCTGGACATGCCTGCCGCGCCGTCCCTGGACGACCTGGAACTGGCGACGGCGACCCCGGCTTCCCTGCCCCCGCTGGAAGGTCTGACGTTTGAGGGCTACCGCAACGCCGATGGCAGCGTAGGGACGAAGAACATTCTGGGCATCACGACCACGGTGCAATGCGTTGCACCCACGGTGGAGTTCGCGGTAAAGCGGATCAAAGCGGAGATGCTGAGCCGGTTCCCGAATGTGGACGACGTGGTGGGAATCACACATAGTTATGGGTGCGGGGTGGCGATTGACGCTCCGGGCGCGGCCATCCCCATTGCCACGCTGCGGCACATCAGCTTGCATCCCAACATCGGGGGCCAGCCGATGATAGTGAGCCTGGGGTGCGAGAAGCTGCAGCCCAGCCGGCTCTTCGCCAACGACTTGCCGGTGCTGGAGGAAAGCGGCGTGATCCGCCTGCAAGATCAGGGCGGGTTCCAGGCCACGGTGGTGGCCATCATGACTGCGGCGGAGAAACGTCTCAACGTCCTGAACCGGCGGCAGCGGACAACGTGCCCGGCATCTGATCTGATAGTGGGCTTGCAGTGCGGCGGAAGCGATGCGTTCTCAGGCGTTACCTGCAACCCGGCGGTTGGCTATGCGGCCGATCTGCTGGTGCGCGCAGGTGCCACGGTAATGTTCAGCGAGATTACCGAGATCCGTGACGCGGTGCATCTGCTGACTCCCCGGGCGGTAAACGAACAGGTGGCGCGCGATTTAATCCGGGAAATGCGCTGGTACGACGAGTATCTGGGGCGCGGCCAGGCCGACCGCAGCGCGAACACCACGCCGGGGAACAAGCGCGGCGGCTTGGCGAACATTGTGGAAAAGGCGCTGGGATCGGTAGCCAAGGCAGGTAGCAGCGCGTTGATGGCGGTGGCCACGCATGGCGAGCGGGTGCGGGCAAAAGGACTGGTGTTCGCGGCAACCCCGGCCAGCGACTTTATTTGCGGCACGCAGCAGTTGGCATCCATGAACATGCACGTGTTCACTACCGGCGAAGGCAGCCCCTACGGGTTGGCGCTGGTACCGGTGATTAAGGTGTCGTCCAGGACAGCGCTGGCCGAGAAATGGCACGACCTGATTGATATCGATGCGGGTACAATTGCCACTGGGAAGGCGTCAATTGAGGAGGTGGGCTGGGAAATTGTCCGGCTGATGCTGGACGTCGCGAGCGGCAGGAAGCAGACTTGGGGGGACGGGTGGGGCTTGCACAATGCGCTTGCCCCGTTCAATCCGGGCCCGGTTACTTAGTAGCGCGAGGAACGGCCGCCGCCGCCGCTACCAGTCCGGCGGTTGGGCCGGAACGATTCACTGGAGGGGCGATTGACGGTGTGGGCTGGCATGACGATGATGGGAGCGGCAGAGCGCTTTTCCGCCACGATCTCAGGTGCCACAGCCTGCTTCATCAAGCGAATATTCAAGGCGCGTTCGATCTTCTGAATTTCCTTGCGTTCGCCACGGGTGCTGAAGGTGGAAGCAACTCCGCGAGCACCGGCCCGGCCCGTACGGCCAGCGCGGTGGATGAAATCTTCGGGAATCTGCGGAAGGTCGAAGTTCACAACGTGTGAAATCCCTTCCACGTGGATGCCGCGGGCGGCTACGTCGGTAGCTACCAGGACACGGAAGAAGCCCTGCTGGAAACCCTTGAGAGCCTGATTGCGCTGGCTCTGCGAACGGTCGCCATGGATGCTGGTGGCTTTGACGCCCCCGGTGAGCAGCCGTTTTGACAGGCGATCAGCACCATGCTTGGTGCGAGCGAAAACCAGAAACGAACCCTCATGCTTCTGCAGCATATGTTCCAGGAGGCCGACCTTGCGGTCCTGTTCGACTTCATACACGTGCAAGTCGATCTGTTCGTGGGGCTTGGTGGTGGAACCGATGGTGATCCGGATCGGGTTGATGACGTGCTTGTCGATCAGGTGCGCAACCGAGCTTTCAATGGTGGCCGAGAAGAACAGGGTCTGCCGCTCTTTGGGGCATTCCTTGAGAATGGCTTCGATGGTGGGCAGGAAACCCATGTCGAGCATACGGTCGGCTTCGTCCAGCACTACCTGGCGCACGCCTGCGAGTTTCACCAGGCGGCGATTGAGATAATCGCTGAGACGTCCCGGGGTGGCGATCAAAACTTGCGCGCCCTTCCGGATGTTTTGTAATTGAGTCTGCTCACTCATACCACCCACCACGACCGCGGCGCGAATGCCGGTTGCCATGGCGAGCTTGGTGAAAGCCTCGTGAATCTGAATCGCGAGTTCCCGTGTGGGGCTCAGGATGATCGCGCTAATCCCTGCGCGTAGGGGTTCTTTGGTCAACGCTTGAAGAACGGGAAGTACGAAAGCCAAAGTCTTGCCGGTGCCGGTTTGTGCGGTTGCGACAATATCTTTTCCCTCGAGAGCAGGCGGGATAGCTGCCACCTGAACCGGGGTCGGTTCCACAAAGCCGTGCTTGGCAAGGTTGCTCCCCAAAATTGGGGACAACGTAAGTTCAGAAAATGTTTTCATTCAATAGTTTGTTAAGAAAGAACAAATCAGCGAGCTGAAAAGCGAGGTAGCCAGCGGATTTACTTCGAATACAAGGTTAGTATAGCGCAGATCTGTGTCTGGTGCATGAATGAGTTGGGATTATCTTCGCGCTTAGCAGCCCTCCACAATCACGGAATAAATCTGGCCCGGACCGTGCACGCCCCGGACCAGGATCTGTTCAATGTCACCGGTGCGGCTGGGGCCGGTAATCAGGACCATGGAACTGGTAACGGAGGCGGGGTTCGGCACAACGGTTAGCAATTCATCCAGACCCGTCAGCAGACGCGACGCGGGGAAGATCGCCACGTGGACCGGGGGCAGCAGGGAGATCAGGCGGGCCTCCTGCGGACTGGCGATCATCACCAGAGTGCCGGTTTGAGCCAGGGCGAAATCGGCACTGGTGATCCCGATATCGGCCACCGCGCAGGCCCCGCGTAGCGCCGCGGAATCCCGGTATTTGCCGTTGACGCTGGGGAACCGAAGAATCCCCATATCTTCCAAAAATTGCGAATTCGAAGCCACCGCGGTCCGGTTTTGCAAAAACGAAGCCAACCACTGGCTGGCTTCGGCTCCATCAGGGACCCGGACGGGGTTCCCGCCCAACATACTGAAATGCTCACAGAATGACTGGATCCGGGTTTCCCGATCCATCTCGACGATGGCCATGAGGGGCGGAGGCGGGGGTGGCGCGGGTTGGCCTACCACCCGGCCCAGCGCCGACCTTACTTTATGCAACACTGCTTCGTTCAACCCGGCTTCGCGATTCACCGGGGCTTCCTTTCCGCCCACAACTGACGGAAGCTCCGCGGTGCCGGCATGGGCAATTCCCTTTGCGATTGCCACTTTTTCAGCAGACCGGGCAGCAGGAACCGGGGGATGCGCGGGGCAAGCTTCGCGGCCAGGACACCGGCCAAAGCATACACCCTGGGATGTTGCACCACCCATCCGAAGAGGTCGAACGCCAGGCGCTCCAAGCCGCCTTGGCCTTTCTCCTGTCTGGCCGTGG
>JBBQUE010000379.1:0-4429 GCA_038212805.1 Bryobacterales bacterium
ATTTCCAAGCCTTCCGCCGCATGGAACCGCGCCGTCCGCAGCCCACGGCCACACCTGCGCCTGGTATGCCAGCTGCTCCACCCCCGGATGAGCGCCATCCCATGGACAAAGCCATTGCGCATTTGTCGACGGTCTTTCCGCTGAAGACTCCGGAATGGTCCGCATGGTCGGCGAACATGCGTAGTCCGAAGTTGGCAGGCAAGTGGGCGCTTTCAGGTACCCGTCCAGGCAAGGGTCCGGTATACGGGCAGGTGATCATCGCGGCCAAGCCCGGCACGGAAGATGAGTTCACCACCGCCGTTCGCTTCGTTTTTGCGAGAACCGGCGAACAAGTGGAAGAGGCCGGCAAGTCTACTGTTTTCACCGGCTACCAGTGGCGCGGCCGGAGCGGCAGTCTCCGGGAAGTGATGTTTGTCGACCCCAACATGCGCGAGATCAGCGGGCGTTGGTTCACCGGCGCATACGAAGAGATCGGCTACGATGTCAAACTGCAGCGCATCGGGAACGACCCTGTTCTGCTTGGTCTGGACCGCTATGCCCTGCAATCGGGATCGGGAACCCAGGCCGTAACCATCCACGGCGCGAATCTGCCATCTGGGGTGGATGCCAGCGTGATCGATTTCGGCCGCGGCGTCAAAGTACTGCGTGTAATCAGTTCCACGCCTGAAACGATCAAGCTGGAACTGGAAGTTGCCTCCGACGCCCCCCTGGGTAAGCGCGACATATTCGTTTCCGGTGCCGCACTGGCTGGGGCAGCAGTGGTTTACGACAAGATCGACAGCATCAAGGTTCGGCCCCAAGCCGGCATGGCGCGAGTGGGCGGCGTGAATTTCGCGAAACAGCTCCAGCAATTCGAAGCCATTGCTTACGCGAACGGCCCGGATGGCAAGCCAGACACTAAGGACGACCTGGAACTTGATCCCGTCAACGTAGCCTGGAGCGTGGAAGAATACACCGCCATCTACGGTGATGATGACAAGGAGTGGGTGGGCAAGATCGACGACAACGGATTATTTACGCCCAACATCGACGGACCGAATCCCAAACGCAAAAATGGCGGCAATAATATAGGAGACGTCTGGGTAGTGGCCGCGTACGTTCCCGTTAGGCCGGGCGACAAGCCGGATAGGAAGACCATCCGGGGCCGCGCTCATTTGCTGGTGACCGTACCGTTGTATATGCGCTGGGATAGCATTGAGGCTCCGGAATGACCCCTACTGCAATTGGCGAAGTCGCCCTGAAAGAGTTCCATTCGTTCCACGGCGCGGGCCAGGAATTCGTATACCTGGTACCCAGCGCCGCTGTATTCCATGTGGATGAGCCGTCATCGGCGGTGCTGCGGGAACTGCGCGGCGGACCGCTCTCCGTCGAACTGCTGGCCGAACGCCTGGCGCGGCACTTCACTCAGGATCAGGTTGAGGACGCTGTTCACGAGCTGATCGACGTGCGCGCCATCTGGGAGACCGGGAAGGTCGCGAAACCCACGCCCCGGCAGAAAATCCCCGTGGATTTCCCGCTCACCACCATGGTGCTCAACGTCACCAACCAGTGCAACCTGAGCTGTACCTACTGTTACGAATACGGCGAGGACAAAATCGTCGATACCGAAAACGGCGCCAAGCCCAAGTTCATGAGCGCTCAAACGGCGCGCGAGAGCGTGGACTTCATGTTTAAGGAAGCCGGCGCGAACAAGACAGTACACTGCACGTTTTTCGGGGGCGAGACGCTGCTGAACCTGCCCGTGCTGAAGATCGCCGTGGCTTACGCCCGCGAGCGTGCCGCCGAACTCGGCAAGGAAGTCGATTTCAGCCTCACCACGAACGCCACCCTGTTGAAGCAGGACGTGATCGAATGGCTGATCGATAACCGCATCGGCGTCACCATTTCCATTGATGGCCCCAAGGAAATGCAGGATCAGTTCCGGGTCTTTAAGAACGGAGCGGGCAGCTACGACATCATCGCTCCCAAGATCCGCGAACTTTTAAAGCAGCATCGTTCGCGCCCCATTGGTGCACGCGTCACGCTGACCTCGCAGACCCTGAATATCAAAAAAATCTACCAGCATCTCGCGGAGGATATCGGGTTCTGGGAGATTGGGTTCGCGCCTGTCACCACCGCGCCGGAACGCAAGTACGCCATTGACGACCCCGGTTTCGATTCCATGCTCGACCAGTTCCGCTCCTTAGCCTATGAATGGCTGGAGGACACCGTGGCCGGGAAACATCACGGTTTCTCAAACGTCAAAGATACGCTCGAAGAGATCCACAAAGGCGCAAGCAAAGCCTACCCCTGCGGAGCTGGATTGGGCTTGATGGGCGTGGCCACTGACGGCGACGTGGCGCTCTGCCACCGCTTCGCCGGGTCCGACGAACACAAGCTGGGAACGGTCCGCGATGGCGTGAATAAGCTGGTGCAGATCCAGTTTCTGGAAAGGCACCACATTGAAGACAAGACGGATTGCAGCCAATGTTGGGCCCGTCCCCTCTGCGCCGGGGGGTGCTACCACGAAGCGCACACCCGGTATGGGGATACGCAACGGCCCAACCTGCACTATTGCGAATGGATTCGCGGCTGGACCGGCACGTGTCTGGAGATCTATGGCGAACTGGCGGTTCGCAAACCTCAATATCTGGAAGCGTTGGGAGCATAAGGAGGCGGTATGAAGCACCTGAAATCAATCAATCAAAAAGCGGCGCGAATTCAGCGCACAAATGAAGCGGCGGCAAACGACGCTGCTAACGATGTGGTGGCGCTGCAGGGTCCTGCTCCCCAGGCGGGTCCGCATTTTCCGTTAGTCTGCGCCCTGATGTTTTCGCCGGGCTGGGAAGCGGATATGAATGGCGGTACGGCCGGCCTGTGCCAGCCAGTGGAACGCGATTTGTATGATTGCCACAACGGCTGCTACTGGCCAGCCCAGGTTCCCGATCAGTTGAACCACGCCCCGGACTGGACCAGCAAGTGCGCGGCGGCTCAGAAAGATTGGCGGAAGATAGACCTGGTGTTCCCCTAATGTTTTCCCCAGGTATCCGGAATGGCTTCGTTTTTTCAATGCTCGTCTGGGCCGCCAGCTTGGGCGCGGCGGAAACCGGCGGCTCAAAGATCTATGTCTCGGGACGCCCCTCCCGCATCGAGATCCTGGATGAGGCCACTGGGAACAAACTGTCCGAGATCAAACTGAAAACCGGTTCGGCCACGCGCATGAACCTGTCCAGCGATCATAAGCATTTTTACCTGCTGAACTCGAATCTGGAAGATATGGAAGTGGTGGATATCGCCAGCAAGCAGGTGACCGACACGTTCCGCCTGAGCGAAGGCAACAAGAAGGTTCGCATTCGCAGCTTTGAAGCGGACCCCACCAATTCCTTCATCGTGCTCTTAACCAAGGCGGCGACCAAGATGCCGGATCATTTCGAGATCGGCCCGTCCACGCTTCTGCAGTACGACTTGAAAGAGCACAAGGTGATCCGCACGATTCCGTGGCCGAAGGGCGAGGAGCGCGAGTTTGCGGGCCTGAAGTTTTCGCCCGACGGCAAACTGCTCTACCTGTTTGGCGAAGACATCATCATCTTCGACACGAAAGATTTCAAAGAGGTGGACAAGTGGGAGCTTTCCCGCCCTTTCGAAGACGGGCTGGGGCGAATCGGCCTGAACCCTTCGGACGATTTCTACGACGAACCGGGGTACTTCACCGGCATGTTCTCGGTGCAGGATCCGGTCCAGAACCGTCGTCTCATGGGGATTGCGCGGGTGAACCTGGGCTTGAAGAGCGTGGATTTCTATGCGCTTGGCCCCGCGACCGGGCTGCAGTTCGCGCTCGCTCCGGGGCGCAAAGTGGCCTATGGCGTACACGAAGAGATCGGGCGCTATGAATTCTGGAGCTTCGACCTGGAAGGCCGGAAAATCGCCAAGCGGCAGGAATTCGCTGGCCGTCCCCGTATGGCCCTGAAGACTAGTTCCAATGGCAAGCTGCTCTATATCTACCAAGCGGGCGCGACCATCGATGTTTATGACGCAGCCACCTTTCAGTTCCTGCGCACCATGGAGCTGGACATGGATATGAGCACTCCGATCTACATCCTCAACTGATCCGTGCCCCTTCGGATCGGAATCATCGATAGCGGAGTGCATGCCGCTCACCCCCACGTGCAAGGGGTGAGTGGGGGCGTGTGTATCGCTGGAGACGATTTTGTGGACCGCCTGGGCCACGGAACAGCCGTCGCGGCCGCCATCCGCGAGAAGGCTCCCGCTGCCGAACTCTACGCGGTCAAGATTTTCGACCGGCAACTGCAGACCAACGCCGCCGATTTGGTGCAGGCGATCCGCTGGTGCGTCGCCCATCAGATGCGGCTGATCAATCTCAGTCTGGGGACGGCCAATCCAGCGCATGCCGAAATATTACAGCAGGCGATAGACGAGGCGAGGGCGAGCG
>JBBQUE010000380.1:0-4428 GCA_038212805.1 Bryobacterales bacterium
CCGGGAAGGCCTATTACAACAGCCGCGGAGTCTTTCTCGAGTACACCGTCAACCATTTGCTGCCGAAATACCCGTTGGGAGCCGGTCTCGGACGTTGGGGAATGATGAACGCGTACTTCGGAGATCACACTAAGCCATCGATTTGGGTGGAGATTCAGTGGACCGCATGGTTGCTTGACGGCGGAATTCCCCTGATCTTGGCCTATGTGGTTACCCTCGGTTTTACCCTTCATACGGTGGTAGGAATTTTTAGGAGGAAGGATCTGGGCGAACTTTGGGTTTGGGCGGCCGTACTGTTGGCTTACGACATCGGAACCTTCGCCAACACCTTCAGCTACTCCTGCTTCCTCAGCCAATATGGCATGGAGTTTTGGATCTTGAACGCTTCGCTCTTTGTGGTAGCCCGCGACGGAATACCCATGCGTTGGGTCAGGCGCATGGCGCCAGCGGCGGTGCCCATGACGGCCGCCCGATTCGGACCGGACTTTGCCCATCTCTCCGCTCATGCCCAACCAGCCCGTCCTCTTAGTGGCCGCTGATTTGGTCAAGACCGGGGGGATGGACCGGGCCAACTTCGCTCTCGGGCAATATCTCGCCGAGCGTGGGGATGAATTGCATCTGGTAGGCCACAGCGCTTCCAGCGACCTTTTGGGCCATGCCAACGTGACGTTCCACCGCGCGTTTCGCCCGGCCAAATCCAATCTGTTGGGAGGACCGGTTCTCGATCACACCGGACGGTACTGGGCTGAGCAGCTTCAGGCCAGAGGGGGGCGGGCCATCGTAAACGGGGGTAACTGCCGTTGGGGCGACGTGAACTGGGTGCATTACGTCCACGCCGCCTACCAGCCGGAGATTGCCGGGGGCTCGCTAAGGCGCTGGAGGTGGCGTCTGGCTCACCAGACCTATCTGCGCGATGAGCGGTTGGCCCTGCGGCGAGCTCGTGTAGTGATCGTGAACTCCCATCGAACCCGTCGCGATGTGATTGAGCATATTGGAGTTCCGCCCGACCGCGTTCGCTGTGTCTACCTGGGCATTGACGCGGATCTTTTCGCGCCCGGTAGCGCTGGCGAATGCGCCGCCGCAAAGCGGAAGCTTGGTTGGAACGACGCTCCCGTGGTTGCGTTCATTGGCGGGCTTAGTGACCGGCGTAAAGGGTTTGACACGGTATATGCCGCATGGAAAGCGCTTACCGGCAGCCCGTCCTGGGAGGCCAACCTCGCGGTGATGGGCGCAGGTGCCGAGATGCCCGAATGGAAGGCGCGCGCGGAAGCCGATGGGATGAGCAACCGAATCCGGTTTCTGGGTTTTCGCCGCGATGTGCCCGCAGTGCTGGCCGCTTGTGACGCTTTCGTGGCGCCTGCCCGATATGAGTCTTATGGGATGGCGGTGCTGGAGGCGCTTTGCATGGCAATTCCGGCCCTGGTTTCGAAGCACGCCGGGGTGGCGGAACGCTATCCGGCGGAGTTGGAGACTTTGCTGATCGACGATCCCGGCGACGCTCATGAACTTGAGGAGCGCCTCCGGAACTGGTACGCGAACCAGGCTAAACTGACGGCCGCTCTACAGGTTTTATCACCGCGTCTGCGGGCTCACACATGGAACCGGATGGCCGAGGAGTTTATGCAGGTGGTGAAGGATTCAAATTGATGCGGCCTTTGCGCGTAGTCCTGTTAACCCTGGAACCGCCGCTGCCGTTTGGCAACGCGGTGGGCCGCTGGTATTACGTCCTGCTCAAGGGATTGGTGGAGCGCGGCCATCACGTCACCGCTTTCGCGGCCTGTAAGACTCAGGCTGACGCGGAGGAGGCGATGCGGCTGTTTCCCGCGCCAGCCTTCTCGTTGCGCTGCTATCCTCCCGAGCGCCGGGGAGCTTTGCGCTCGAAAATGAACACCCTGTTGCGGCCGCAGTCGAATCTCTTCAGTCCGTCGTTGCACCGCGATATCGACCGGGAACTGGCGGCCGGCTTCGACATTCTGCATATGGAAGCTCATTGGAGCGGATGGCTGGGTTTGGCGCACCGGGATGCGGCGGTCGTGAATGTTCACTACCTTTTTCAGATCGACCTGGCCGGCCAGCAACCGGCTTCCGCCATTGAGAAGGTCCAGCAGGTCCGCGCTTTTCAAGCGGAGAAGTTTCTCATCCGCAAGTATCCCGTCGTGTGCACGGTGAGCGGACGTCTCAGCGAACGGGTGAAGGAGCTGAATCCCGCGGCCGAGGTGTTTACGCTTCCGTTCGGGATGGATCTCAGCCAGTATGTTTTTATTCCCGCGAGGATCCCCGGGAATCAGGTGGTGACCATGATCGGCTCCTACAACTGGATGCCGAGCTTCAGCGCGGCCCAGAGGCTGCTGGAGCGGCTCTGGCCTGCAGTGCGGGCGCGCGTACCCGGCGCGCAGTTGCGGCTGGTGGGACGCCGTGCCATGGCTGCGTTTGGCAAGTATGCCGCCGAGCCGGGTATCTCGATCTTTGAAGACGTTCCCGATACAGTGCCGTTCTTCCGCGACGCCGATGTTTTGGTCTATGCGCCAGGGCAGGGGAGCGGAGTGAAGGTCAAAGTGCTCGAAGCCTTTGCGCTTGGGCTTCCCGTGGTTACTACCTCCGAGGGCGTCGAGGGAACGGCCGCGCGGGACGGGGTGCATGCGGGAGTGGCTGACGATGACGCCGGGCTGATCGCCCGCACGGTAGCCTTGCTCGAAAATCCGGACGCGGGCCAGAAGCAGAGTTACGCCGGACGTGCGCTCATGGAAGCGGATTTCACCCCCGGCGTAGCCCTGGACGCCCTGGAGCGGGTATACCAGGCAACTATCGAAAAGCGCGAAAGGAGACGGGCCGGCTAGGCACCAAGCCATGCGAGTAGGAATTAACGCCCGGATCCTGACCGAACCCAGCTTGCGCGGCTGGAACCGCTATACCGTCAATTTGCTTGCCGAGCTGTCGTCGCTCGGCGTCGAACTATTCCTGTACTCCCACCAACCGGTTCATTCCGATCACCTGGGCCGCTTGCAGCCAGGGGGTTATACCGAGCGGGTGGCTCCGCCCATGCCATACGTCTTCTGGGAGCAGTACTGGCTGCCCCGCCAGTGCGCCGCGGACCGCCTGGACGTGCTGCACTCGACCTTCAATTTCGGCTTGCCAATTTCCAGTTGCTGCCCGCGGGTTCTGACGCTGCACGACGCCATCGACCACATCTATTCGCATCCCCGCCGGACCTTGCGCGAAAAGCTGAGCCGGAATGTTCTCGAAACCCGGTTCTATCAGTGGGCTTCCCGAGCCCGGGCGGACCATATCATCGCGGTTAGCGAATATGCTCGTAATGAAATTGCCCAAGTCCTCAAAGTCCCGTTGGACAAAATGACCGTGACTTTGGAGGCCGCCGACCCGCAGTTTCATCATCCGATTCCGGACTCCGACGTTGTGGCGGCCCGGCTGAACCATGCGCTGACGCGGCCCTATTTCTTCTATGCCGGCGGTTGGGAAGGGCGGAAAAATATTCCATTTCTGGTGGAAGCTCTCAAGGCCTCGCAACTGGAGGATTTTGAACTCGTGCTGGTGGGCGGCAAACCGGAACAGAAGGCAGAGATGCAACAACTCGCGCAGCGGCTCCAAGTCAGCCACCAGGTCCGGCTATTGGGCTGGTTGAGCGATGCGGAACTCCGGGCGCTCTATCGGGGAGCCCGCGCGTTTGTATATCCCAGCTGTCATGAAGGGTTTGGGTTACAGGCGTGTGAGGCCATGGCGGTGGGCTGTCCGGTACTGGTAGCGAATGCCACCAGCCTGCCCGAAGTGGTGGGCCAAGGGGGTGAAACCTTTGCTCTCGACGACACCGCTCAACTCGCGGGTTTGCTGCGGCGCGTGGCACTCGACGACGGCTACCATGCCAGTCTCGTCAGGCGGGCGTCGGAGCGCTCCGCCATGCTTTCCTGGCGCCGGACCGCCGAGCAGACCCTCGCCGTGTATCGTAGGGTATTACAGAAAAACCCGCGTTCCACACAGAAAGCGGTGACTGCTTGAAGAAAAACTTATCCGGCTACATCCCGACTCTTGACGGCTGGCGCTCGCTTGCCATTCTCGGGGTAATGCTCAACCACGGCGTGGATTCATTTCAGCGATTCGCTGGAACGGATTCGCACGCCCTCAAGGCGGCTGCGTCTCTGGGGTCGCTGGGCGTGGATGTTTTCTTTGGGATCAGCGGTTTTCTGATCTGCAGCCGGTTAATGGAGGAACTGGAGCGGCGGGGTTCCATAAGCCTGAAAGGCTTTTATATCCGGCGCGCCCTCCGCATTCTGCCGCCGTACTTTCTTTGTCTCGCGGGAATCGCTGTTCTGGCGGCGTTGGGCTATCTGCAAGTTACCCGCTGGGAGTGGCTGGGCGCGCTCTTTTTCTTCCGGAATTATGTTCCCGCTCCGGTGTCGGGATGGTTTACGGGCC
>JBBQUE010000381.1:0-4415 GCA_038212805.1 Bryobacterales bacterium
AGCAAACCTGGATCCCGAATGCGGCGGCATGGACATATGGGACGTGAGCGCGCCGCCCGGTGAAGAAATGCGCCGCTATAATGGCGATGAGGCACTCGCGCGGGATTTCCTGAAACGATCGGGCGCGCGCATGACGCGGGTTGCGCACCGCGCCAACCGCGCCGTGATCTTCAAGTCTGACCTTTTTCACAAGACCAGCGATTGCCGGTTCCGAGAGGGTTACTTGAACAAGCGTATCAATGTCTCGCTGTTATTCGGTCACCGTCCCTGAACTGACTGGTTCTTTTTTGCGCATAGCGGAATGGGCTTCAATGCGTCTTCAGCGCGCTAACTTGTCAATTCCAGCTTCGTTACCGCTCGTCGTCGTCCACGCTGGCGACCGAATTGGCGGCGCCATTTTTTACCTGCCGGTCCAGCTCAGGCTTTGGCTTAGGCATGATGATGTTGAGGTTTTCATCAAGCTTGCCCGGGGCGTCGAAGGTTTTCAGGAAAAAATCCTTGCTCGGCAGGTCCTTGATCGTCCGCTCCATCACGGGAAACTGCCCCTCGCCCGTGCCCAGCGGCACATCCTGGACGATGCGGGTCGTGACGGCCTTGATCATCGTGGCCTTCACCATTTCGAAGCCCTTCCTGCGGCGTTCATCGGTTGGCAGCCGGCGGACCTCCGCGGGGTTGGCCGGATTGACCACATGCGCTGGCACGGCCTTGATTCGGTAAGCCATCGAGATGCCCGTGTTCCGGCCCGTCTTGGGATCGAGCATGCCGTCCGCATTGCGCTTAAGGGCGTAATAGAGGCCCACCGCGTCCTCATGGTCGCGGATGCCCTGCTCGGCGCCGGTCTGGGCGAAAGTATTCTCCGACAGCAGGTCCAGCCAGTTGCGATAGCCGCCGACGAACCCGGAAGCGTTCTTGCCATCCGCGTCGATGTTCAGGCGCAAGCGTCCTTTGTGAAAGTCGGCATCGCCCATCTGATCGGGAAACCAACCGATGCGCGGCACATGCAGCCGGTCGACCTGTTCGGTCTCCACCACACCGTTTTTAATCCTAGCCTTCAGTTTGGTGTACTGCTCGCTTTTGACAATCCTGTAGGAATAGTCCGGTGCAACATTGGCGCGCGCATCCCGGACGATTTTGTCGGGCGAATAGCCGATCTCGACCGTGGCGTCGCCGTCGTTTAAGGGATCCTGGTTTCCGGTAATCCGGATCACCACGGTGTACAGGCCTTCCTGCATCTGAGCGTTTTCACGCAGATCCAAGGTACCGCTCGCAGGATTGCGAAAGGGTGCGTCGCAGCCCCAGGCACGGTAGAGCGCATTGTCGATCCCGCGCTCGCCGTCCGGATTAACGAAGCTGCCAGTCTTCTGGTTGCCGTCCAGATTGAAGCCGTCGGAGATCTTACTGACTACCTGCGGCTGACCGGGATCGTGGGCCGCGAAGGGATTTATGTAAGTCTCGATGCCCTTGCGCCAGCCCCTATACGACACTGCGCGACCCCAGACATAGAAGCGTACATAGGTGGGCAGCCGCGCCTTCTCGATGTCCGGCGGCGAGACGATGTAGTCAATTTCCTGCTTGCTGCGCCACGGCTGCCGCTCCAGCGCTCTGCGCATCTCACCTTCGTCGTTGAAATGAACCGAACTGCCGCGCGCGCAATCGGCCGCGGGGGCGGTCTCCGCAACGCCAGCCCTGCCGCCATAGCGGAAGGCAAAGCCGTACTCACCGACAACAAATCCGCGTGACCAAGGCGCGGCCGCCGCCGGCTCAGGCGCCAGAACGGCGAGCACCGCCGCCGCGACCACGGTACCCAGAAGGCCTTTTTGCAGGACCATTGTTGTCTCCCTCAATTCGGTCCCGCAAGCGGACCCGAAACGGATTAGGCTAGCAATTCCGTATATGCGCTCTTGGTCTCCATGGAGCCTTTGCCCCAGCCATCGACGGAGAGGCCCATGGCCTTCTGCACGGTCAGGCCCACGCGCGATACTGGGCTGCCGCCTCCGGCGATATGATAGCCGGTTTTCATACGCCCACTGGCACCGCCTGCGAGCAGGATCGGGATGCCGTCAACGGCGTGAATCTTGGCGTAGCTCTGATCGCTGTAGGCCATTACCAGGCTGTGATCCAGCAGTGTCCCGTCGCCTTCCGGTATCGCATCAAGCTCTTTCAGCATCATGGCGTAGAGCTCCATGCTGTAGACATTGTATTTGGCGACGCTCGGCTGGTAGTGCAGGACCGGATCAATTGCCTCCATATGGGTGGTGATGTGGTAGCCGAGCGGATCGCCCGGAACGAACATATTTGAGCCGGGTTCGGAAATGCTGAGATTGAATACCCGAGTCTGGTCCGTTGCCAGCGCCATTGCTCCCAGCCGGGCCATCAGCGGCGTTACATGTTGCACGTTGGGAAGCGCGTAGTTCACCAGCATTTCTCCCGGCGCGGGCGGAATGGCGACCTTGGCCACAATTTCAGGACGCTGCAGTTCGGCCGTCATCTGAAGTTCGGCCTCGCGCACCGACGTGAAATACTGATCCATCCGGGCCTGGTCGCTCGTGCCCAGATTCTGCATCATGCTCTTGCGCTCGTCGGCGACTACCGAAAGCACACTCTGCTGCAGCATCACCTGAGGATCAGGTTTCCAATCTCCCCTGGAAGGATCCTGGAACCCCGGTCCGAACAGGCGGGTGTAGAGGGACAAGGGAGTGGGTTCAGCCGGAAGCGTATTGGCGCCACCCAAACTGGAATAACTGTGCTTGGGGTCACCGGAACAGGCCGCAGCCACCGACTTGTAGCGGGCACCGCGGCTGATGACATCGGCAATCGTCTGGTCGATGGTCTTGGAATCGAATTGCGAGGCCTTGGTCGGCGCAATGCCGGTAGCGATGGCGGCGTTGCCTGACCAGTGCTGGAAGTTCGGGTTGTCATCAACCATCACCCGCATTCCGCTGAACACATTCATCTTCTTCTTGTACGGCTCCAGCGGCTTTAACTGGCCCGTAATCTCGTAATCCAGGCCCGCCATCTTGGGGACCCACAGAGATGTGGTCAGGCCGAGGCCGAAAAAGAAAGTATTGAAGCGGGTGGGAATGCGCTGTCCCGTCGCCGCTAACGCTTGGCCATTGCCATCCAGGAAGCAATCCAGGAAGGGCAGCGCCATGATAGCGGCAGAGCCCTGGAACATTCCGCGGAGGAGGATTCTGCGATCAAGTTTCATCACGTGCCTCTTGCGTTAGTGCGCTGCCAGCTTGACCTGGCCGGCAGACGCTTCCGTTACAGGTGCGGGTGCATTGAAAAACTCGGGACTTTCGACCAGAGCCTTGATCAGGGCGCGCATGCGGTAACCTGAATCGACAAAGGTCTTGTAAGCGGTCTTGAAGGCCGAGGCATCAGCATCCTCGCTGTCGATGCCCTTTGCATAGGAATAGAGCTTGCGCGCCAGACAGGCGGGGTATTTGGCATGGCCGTGCAGATATTGGCCCAGGCCAGTACCGTCCTTGAAGCTCTTGCCCTGCAGCGTTGCCGAAATGTCGATCGCCTGCCCGTTTTCACTGAGCCGGCGACCACCGATGGTATCGAAGCCATCCAGCGACAGGCCGATCGGATCGCTGTGGGTATGGCAGGAGGCGCAGGCGCGGTCGGTGGCATGGGCCATAAGGCGCTCACGAAACGTTTTCGGCGAGTTGTTGTCGTTGACCGCAGAAAAATCCACGTTGGCGGGAGGCAGGGGCGTCGGCTCGCAAAGGAAGATGTCCATCAGCGCAACGCCGCGCTTGGTGGGCGAACTGCGTCCCGGATGTGAAAACATGGACAGCATGCTGATTTGTGTCAGGACACCGCTGCGGCCCGAGTCCGGCGCAAACTCATAGGGCATCCATTCGCCATCGAAGGTGAAGTCCACGTCGTAGATTGCCGCCAGGCTGCGGTTGATGAATGTCTTGCGCGTGGTAAGCAGGTCCCGCATGTCACTATTATCATGTAGCGCCAGATTGATCGTGCTGCGAAGCGTCTCCTCACGTGCCGAGGTGGCCATGGCCGCGCCCCATTTCGGATAAATCAGCCCATCCTTGGAAACAGTATCGAACGTGTCCAGTTCCAGCATGTCAGAGAAGAAGGCCCGCATGCCGCTGTCCAGGCGGGGCGAGGCCAGCAACCGGTCAGCCTGCTTTTCTAGGCCTGCCGCCGTTTTCAGCTCGCCAGTCTCCGCCGCGCGCAGCAGTTCGTTATCCGGCGTGGTGCCCCACATCAGGTAGCTCAGGCGGGTAGCGCGGCTGTAGGGCTCCAATGTGTAGGCCTTATCGCCGGCCGGTACTGCCAGTTCCTTACGGAAGAGGAATTTCGGCGACTGCACCAGCGTGGCTAGGCCATAGCGCAGGCCCGCGTAGAAATCGCCGGATGACTTGGCCATGCTGCGGGCAAGATTT
>JBBQUE010000382.1:0-4412 GCA_038212805.1 Bryobacterales bacterium
ACATGGAAGCGGATATGGCCTTCAATCACCTCGGCCATCAGAGCGTCCAATGCGCCCCGGCAAGCGGATATGTTGTGTAATACATCGGAACATTCCGCCTCCTGATCTAGCGCCCGTTCGACTGCTTCCACCTGGCCGCGGATACGCCGGACGCGATTCAAAAGCTTCTTCTTCTCTTTGATCGAATGAGCCATAAAAAACTTTGCGGGCCTCTTTACAAAGATACCCTGCCGGGTATACGCTGGTTGAGGTTCGGGCAATTTGCCGGCCCACCAATCTTATACGAAGGAGGCCCACTTTATGTCTGACGGCAGTAGTAGCCGGGAGCGCCAAGCCGTATCCGGAAATGAGTCAGCGGAACCTCCCTCGATAAAAAGAGATTGAGCCCTGCCCTGAAAGCGGCTTCGCGCCGCTGATCGACTTCAAAGTTTGCTCACTACCGGATTGCCTTGTGCGGGAAGGGCTACGCCTCGACTCCTTTAGCCCTGACTAATTGCCTTCGTCCGTGGGAAGTTTCAGATGAATCACGCAGCAACCCCTATCCCCGCTGCACCCGCGCTGCCCGTGCGCGGCATACTTGTCCGCAGTCGCTGGCTGCGGAATGTGCTCTCGTTCCTGATGGTCTTCGGCCATGTTCGTGATGATGGGCGGGCTGATCAATGGAGCCATCAGCCAGGGTACGGCAGCCGCGTATGTGATCTCCGGCGTCGGCTTTCCAGGGGCGGCGTGATCCTGAAGGACGGGTTTGACATCCGGGGCTTGAATACCGCGGCGACGCTGTGGTGCATGGCGGCGGTGGGAACTCTCGCGGGGATTGAACGGCTTGATCTGGCGGTTGTCGGGGCTGTGGGCGTGCTGTGCGCTAACCTCATACTGCGGCCCTTGGCGCTCCTGGTGAACCGGGTGCCGGCGCAGCACGAAGAGCACGAGATTCTTTATAGCCTCCGTTGTACCTGCAGGACCGCCGACGAAACCCATATCCGGACCATCATGATTCAAAACATTGGAAGCACCTCCCTGGCGCTAGTGGCGTTGCACAGCCTGGATGATGAACTGCTGGCCCGGGTTCACGTCAAGGCATATCTGAAGGCTATTGGACCCAAGGAGCCGGCGCTGGAGCAGATTGTAACCAGGCTCTCGTTCGAAGTAGGGGTGACGGCCATTTCGTGGGAAGTAGCGGCCTCAGTGGACGCGGAAGACGCGACCATTACGGCGAGCGAGGAACTGGTGAACATGGCATGATGCGTTTTCTCTATTCCTGCATCCTGTTGATCCCCGGATTCGCCTGGGCGCAAGAAGCACAGCCGTCCGAAGAGCCGCAAAAGCCTGAGCGATGGAATTTGTTTTATCAGGCTACGTCGATCGGGCAATATCATGGGACATTTCGCTCTCCTTATAGCCGACCGTACAGTCTACAAAACTATCCGGAGCGCGATGTTTCGCTGACCACCACCCTGTTCCTGGGTCTTCGCCTGGAGAAGAACACGTTCCTGTATTTCAATCCGGAAATCGCCGGGGGTAAGGGGTTTAGCGGCGTAAATGGTTTGGCAAATTCGTCCAATGGCGAGTTGCCGCGCGTTGCCTCAGCCACGCCGAAGCCCTACATCGCGCGGCTTTATCTGTCTCATGACTTTGGCTTCGGGGATGCGAAAGAGCCAGTTGAAAGTGGACCCAACCAACTGGCCGGTGAGCGTCCCATGAACCGCTACACGGTTACGGCGGGGCGCTTCACCCTGACGGATTTCTTCGATAACAACCGCTATTCACACGATCCGCGCACTCAATTCATGGGGTGGGCGATTATGTACAACGGCGCTTGGGACTACGCGGCGGATGTGCGGGGCTATACGTGGGGATGGGTGCACGAACTGCACACGCGTGACTGGTCTTTACGCTACGCCAGCGCTGCCATGCCGCGGGTTGCCAACGGCCTGCGGTTCGACCGGCGACTACTCCGGAACCGGGGCGATGTGTTCGAGGTGGAACGGCGGTACGCGGTGAACCAACATCCTGGAAGCATGCGCGTGCTGCACTACCGGAATTACGCCAAGGCAGGGACATATTCGGACGCGATCCGTCAGGCCGAAATGGATGGCGGGCCTCCGGTGCTTACCGATACACGGCACAACGGCAACCCTAAATTTGGCTTCGGCGTGAACATGGAGCAGGAGTTGGCGAAGGACATCGGGGTCTTCGGGCGGCTGGGGTGGAACGACGGGAAAACGGAAAGCTTCGCATTCACCGCGATTGATCGCCTGGCCACGGGAGGTGTTTCGGTAGGCGGCCAGAGGTGGCATCGGCCGCGTGACACGGTGGCGGCAGAACTCACCGTGAGCGGGATCTCCGGCGTTCATGCGCTGTACCTGGCGCGCGGGGGGTACGATTTTCTGATTGGCGATGGCCGCTTGCAGTACGGGCCGGAATATATCTGGGAGACCTATTACAATGCCCGGCTGTTCCCGGGATTCTTCGCTGGTTTTGATCTGCAGCATGTGACAAACCCCGCGTTCAACCAGCAACGCGGACCGGTATGGATTCCTTCCATCCGGCTGCACATGGAGTTTGGGAAGGACACGTTCTTCGGCCCGCGCAAGAAGCCCTAGTGCTCTGTGGCGGAGATGGTTTACGCGCCGATTCACAGGCGAAAACGCCTGTGCCACCTTGCGGGGCACCTAGCAGCCCGTGGTTAAAGTTACAAAAGGACGCTTGCTCACGCGCGCGGCTCGGCAACGACTTCCGAGCGGCTGACTGCAACCAGGTACTAGGGGCGGTTGCCGCGCCGGAAGTGGTAAGTGAAAGAAGCGGTTACGTATGACCGGAGGGGGAAGCCGGTGACCCGGTCAAATGGCTCGCCTTCTCCGGGAAGCCCCAATGTTTCCACTGTTTGCCCTCCGTAGCCACTCACGATAAAGAAGTTCACGCCGATATCGATGCCTTTGCTCTGAAACGGCCGGATGATGGCGCCGCGAAATTCCCGCACCGGGACGGAATCGAACCCGCCGCCCAAGGGTTTGATCCCCACGTGTTCGTACTCGCCTCTGGCTACCAGATGGAAGGGAAGTTTATCGATGGTTGCCAGAAAATCCCAGATCAGGCGCGGCGCTTCGGGCGTCGGTTCGCCGGTAAAACGATTGTGCGCATCGGCCCGGGCATACAGGGCCTGGACGAAGCCGTGCGAGAAGTTGTGCCGGGCCGTCGCCGTGATCGATTTTAGCAAGCCGGGCCCCACATCCTGCTGCAGGCCGGTATCGTTGGAAATCCGCGCCAACTGCTGGGCGGTGGTGACGTGGGCGAGCGTTACGCGGAAGTCTGTCTTTGCCACGGTCTTGCTGGCCACAAGCTGGTAAGCGCGGGCCTTGCTGATGATCGTGGCTCCCTGGAGCGCGGTGATTCCAATGCGAGGGTCGTTGATATGAAACGCCTGGCCGTAACTTAAAGACACACTGGGAAGAAAACCGGCGCTCTCGGGTGGCAGCAGCGTAAGAGTGCCCTTGGGCGAATCCACGCCCTGCCGCCTGGTAAACGATAGATCCGGCCGGTAAAGATCCTGGTTCTGGAAGTTGACTTCATCATGGCGCAACCCGATGTTGTAGTGCAGGAAACGCGAAAGCGAACCGTCCACGGACACGAAAGGACTATAAAAATCGATGCTCAGATTGTTGCTGGTCACGGGCTCGAAAAGGTTCCCCATCTCCGCCCGGTCCAGGTTCAGATCACGGGGCGCTTCGCGGCGGTAATCCATGCCCGCCAGGATGGAGAAGTGCTTGTTGATCCAGTGGGCGTACAGAGCGTCGCCGGAAAACACGTTCCGTTTTTCGCTTTGCCGGATGAGCCCATCCCCAAAGTTCGGGCGTACGTCCAGGTAGTAGCGCCGGTAAAAGCCGGAGAATTGAAACTGGCTCCGAGTGGTCAGATGCCACACGTCGTTGACGATGAGCGCGCCGTTCGATGTTTCTTCCCGCTGACGGGCGTCGTAGGTATCTCCCGGCGTGGGCACATCGACCGGAATCAGGCCAGGCTGGAAGGCAGTCCCGTAATAGCCGATTCCGTAAATCGTCAAATCGTGCTTGCCCAGCGTGAACACTTTGGAGGCATTCACCTTGTATTGCTTCCGATGTTCCAGCCGCTTCAGGAATCCATTGCCATACGATAATTCAAAGCCAACCCAGGATTTATTGCTGGGGTCACTGGGACTCCAGCCACCTACCAGGTTGACATCGCGATAGTCGGCGGTGAGCCGGAGCATGGGCTCGATCCGGTCCCGGAGTCCGAAAATGATGGCCGCGTTCACCGCGTTGTTCCCCTCGCGGACGTTGAAGGCCGCGCCGTCCACCACGACGCTTTCAATAGCGATGGGAATGATGACGTTGGGGTCGGCATAACCGTTGCCGTGGGCGTTGGACGGTAAGTTG
>JBBQUE010000383.1:0-4407 GCA_038212805.1 Bryobacterales bacterium
TTCGCGGTAGTGGCCCACTTCTCCCGCCAGCATGAGAAGTACGTGAACGTGGACGATCTCGCGGGCCTGGCATGGAAGCAACCGGTGACCGCCGCGCTGTTCTCCATCTTCCTGCTGTCATTCATCGGGGTCCCGCTGACCGCGGGTTTCTTCGGTAAGTTCTACATCTTCAAAGCAGCGCTGGATGCCAAGCTGATCTGGCTCTCCGTGCTGGGTCTTTTGAATAGCGCGGTGGCGGCTTATTACTACCTGCGGATTCTCGTGGTCATGTATATGAAAGAACCCGGTGAATCGATGGACACGCTGGAACCCGCCAGCGCCGGCATTTCGGTGACGCTCTGGGCTTCCGCTGTAGGAACGCTGGCCTTGGGGATTTTCCCCTCGGCGCTGTTGAACTTCGCGCGCAGCTCCAGTCAATTGATTAAGTAAGCCAGGGCCCTACGCGCCAAATCATACAAGGCTTCTCAAGCCATCTGCGCGGCCCAATCGGCCCACAGTGGCTACCTGGCGGGGGCAGCCTAACTACGTACCGCTTCAAAGTCCAGATCACCAGAGCGTGGTAAAGCTACAGCGTGTAGCACTTCTCCCGGATATGGAAACCACCGGGCAGCTTCAGACACCAGGTAGAAGGGCTGAAACCACGTAAGCCGCGGATAGCGGTTCATGATCAGGCAAATCCGCAAAAACGAAGCCAGGCAGACCGCATCACCCTTGAGCGATTTCAATCAGCGGTCGTGATCATCAGTGTAACCGTCGAGGGAAACGTCCGTGATGGACGCGACTAAAATCAAGAATCGGCAGCATCATCATGACCCGGCGCAGACCCCTATCCGGCACCCGAAAAATCAAAGCCAGCAGCGGCACAATAACATAGGCTCCAGGCTACCCCATTCAGGCCAAGCGCGCCTGGAACATTTTCAACAAAACGGCTCATCCACGAGCTTATTTCAGCTCCCGATGCATAAAAAAAGGGCGGCACGCCGAAGCATGCCGCCCACAGTAACCGACCCAGTTATTATTCTTAGAACCGGATGCGTCCGCTCAGCAGAACCGCGCGTCCACCCGGATCCGATGTGTTGAGCCCAAAACTGGTACTGCTCATACTCACCACCGGATTCCCGAAATTCCGGTGATTGAACAAGTTAAGGAACTCACCCCGGAACTCAAGATAGATCCGTTCCGTGATCGAGAACTTCTTCGCCACGGTCAGGTTTTGCGTGTCCAGCCCAGGTCCCCGGAACGTGTTCTTGCCCAAGTTCCCAAACGCCACGCGGGAATTTGCCAACGGCAGGCCGCTGGAGCCCAACTGCGTCACCACGATCCCGGTCCCGTTCAGCGGAGTGCTGAAACTGCGGTAATCGTGCGAAACCGGATCCAGCGTAATCGTCCCGCCTTTGTTGTAATCCGGCCGCGCCGCGGTGCTGCCTACGCCATACGAATCCACGCCGGTCAGGATGGTGAATGGCTGGCCCGATTGCGCCTGCGTGATGCCATTCAGCGTCCACCCGCCCATGACTTGCCGCACCACGGTATTCCCTAGCAGGCCGGTCTTAAACCACGGGACATCGTAGTTGAAGAACGCCACGTAGCGGTTCTGGCGGTCGAATGCCGAAAGCCCGTACTCGCTCCGGTAATCCCGGAAGTTCTGCGGAATCTGCGGGCTGCCCGCCGTAATCGCGCCCACTCCCAGCGATTCGTCGTTGTTGCTTATATTCTTGCTATAGGTGTAGTTGAAGCCCACCAGCAATCCATGGCCCAACTTCTTGTCCACCTTCACATACAAGGCATTGTAGTTGCCAATCGCGTTCGATTCAATCAGAATGCGCGATCCAAATTGCGGATTGATCCGCCGGGCTTGCGTGGAGGGAATCGCATTCTGGCTCTGGGCCGCGTTCACCGTGTCGGCCTGGGTCTGCGTCAACACGCTGGGATTCGCCTGGGATTGATCAATCCCATGGTAGGAGCGATTTCCCGTGTAACCGAGTTCCAGAACATAAGCGCTAGCTAACTGGCGCTGGATGGAAGCGCTGTAGAAATGGTTCGTGGGTGCCTGCAGATTCTGCGGACTGTTCACAAAAGTGGCCAGCGGATTGAACGACGCTGCGTTGCCGCGCAGCAAGGTAGGGAACTGATTGACCAGATCCGCGGACTGCTTCGACAACGAAACCACGCGCGGGTAGTTGCTCGCGTTCACGGTCAGGATGTTGTAGAACAAGAAGTCGTAGGCGATTCCGTAACCACCGCGAAACACGGTGACGCCGTCGCCTAGAATCTTGCCTAGGATGCCATCCTTGAAGGATGGGCTGTAAGCCAAACCGGCGCGCGGAGCCCAGTTGTTGCTGTCCGCTTTCGCCGGGCCCGGGACATTTGTGTTGCGGATAGTCGCGTCCGTGGCCCCGAAGAATCCAAACGGAGCGTTGGCGTACTCATACCGCATACCCAGATTCAACGTCAGGTTCTTAGTCAGCTTGAAATCGTCCTGGAAGAAGTAGCCCTGCTGAATCTGGCGCGCGTCGAAGCTGGCCGTATTTAGCGCCACATTGAGCGATGAAGCCTGATTGTTCAGGAAATCCGAAAAGTTGTTGAACGTATATGTGCCCTTGGAATCGAACGCCGCCGTGTTGAACAGGCGCTGCCGGACAATGTTCACGCCGAACTTCAAGGTATGTTTGCCGCGAACATAAGAGGCTGTGTCCAACCATTGGAATTCGTTCGTCGTGCGTCCTTGCGGAAAATTGGAAGCGCCTCCAATCGTGAACGCGCCGTTGATCGTGGTGCTAGGGGAGTTTGGATCGTTCTCCGGGAAAGCCAAAATACTGCGGATGAAGGCCATGCTGAACTGGTTCGTCAGCGACGGCGAGAAGGTGTGGGTTTCGCTTACCAGATGATTCTGGCGCGAAATTGCCTGCGACCCGCTAAACAGGCTGCCGAAGCCCAGGTTGCTAATCACATCGGGTTGGTTGCGCCGATCCACGCTGGACCGCGTGTAGAGGTTGTCGCGGGAAGTGGCCACAATATCCACCCGGCCCGTGCCCAGCCAGAAAACGTAGGGATTCGCCAGCGGAATAGCGGTGGTTCCCGAAGGAATCGCCGTGCCGTTCACCGTCACATTGCGCGGATTGAAGAACACCGGGTTCTTCGCGTAGATGGACGGCAAGAAGGAAATCGCGTTCAAAGCCGCTGCACGCGCCGCCGCTGTTTCCCCAGTTGCCAGGGGTACGCTGCTTAGGAGCGCGTAACCTGCCTGAGTTGGAATGGTGACGTTCGCTGCGTTGCCCGCGCTGGCGGCCTGCGCCAACCGGTCCGTCTCCACATTCGAAAAGAAGAACACTTTGTTCTTAATCACCGGGCCGCCCAAGCTGCCGCCGGGCTCGTTCAAATCGAAGCGTGGCGTGCTGGACAAACCCGCACGCTTGTTGGGCAACGTCACCGGAATCAGCGGGTTGCCCTGCCAGTATTCGTAGACTTCGCCATGAAAAACGTTGGTTCCGCCGCGGGTAATCACCTGGATCTGTCCACCGGCGTTGCGGCCGGATTCGGCCGAATATGCCTGCGCCTGAACCTGAAACTCGCCCGTGGATTCCGGTGTCACGCGGTTGTTGCTGATCGTAACGCTGGAATCGTTATTATCAATTCCGTCCAACAGAAAATTGTTATTGCGTGCGCGCTGTCCGTCAATCGAAATGCCGCTCGATCCTGGACCCACAACCGCCGTCGGAGCCAGCAGCGCCAATTGGTTCACATCCCGGTTCTGGCCGGTTGTCGGGGCGTTGGCGATAAAGTTCTGGTTGAGAGTGCGCTCAATCGTCGAGCTGCTCTTCGAGAGTTCCACCCCCGGCGGCGCATCCTGCACCTCCACCGTGGAGGATGTGGTGGACAGCCGAAGCGTCGTGTTCAGCGTCACCTCTTGATTCGCGGTCACATTGATATTGCCAATTTTGCTGTCCGAAAAGCCGGGAGCCGAAAACGTAACCGTGTAGGTGCCGGGATCCACGCCCGCCACCCGGTAGAGCCCGTCCGATTGCGTGGTCGTCGTGCGTTCGGTCCCCGTCGCCGTGTTTGCAATTTTTACCGAGGTGTTCGCCACCACTGCGCCGCTGGGATCCTGCACCAGACCCAGGATTGTTCCCCGAGTCAACTGCGCAAAGGACGGAAGTCCTGAAAGCGTCAAAAATAACGTAAGTGTACTGAATAGTTTCAAAGCCGAAATTTCCTCAATGAATTTGTTTTGCCTGAGAACCAGTGAGCACTTGACGTGCCGTCTCTAAGATGTTGAATATTCGAGGACGGATGGACTTTCAGTCTATTGGAATCGGGAATACCACCCACTGGAATATGGGATTGCGAATGGATTAGAATCAAAAAGCCGCCTATGTTTGCCCGCCGCTAATTACTGAGCGTTTCGCG
>JBBQUE010000384.1:0-4407 GCA_038212805.1 Bryobacterales bacterium
GGAACCTTGTACCCCTTTGATTTCAAGTACCGGCGGAATCCCTCCGCATCGTCCGTCTGCAGCGCAAGATGGATAAACCGCGGCTCATCCGGCTTGGCCTCGGGAGCCAGTTCCACATACTGGTGATCGTTGATCTTGATGAACGTCATCACCAGCTTGCCCTCCGGTTGGATCGAGAAAGGCTCGGCAAACCCAAGAAAATCTTTGTAGAAGTGGCGCGAAGCCTGAATATCATGCACCCGGAACGCAATATGAGGAACGCCAAAAATCCGCGGCCGGGGAACATCCTGCCCTAACAATGCCAGGCAACCCGCCAAACCCAAAAAGCCAAACATCTGCATAATTCAGTCATTAAAGCACACCTGGGGTAGGCAATCTTGCCCCGGCCGACTTTTCCAGGCGTCTCACGGGAAGATCAAAACCCTGGCCGGGACTGAGGGTTTCAATGTTTAACCGCGCTTCGTCTTCCGGCTTGGCCGTAACGTCGTAGTGGGCGGAATTCAGCCACGCTGGACCACCTGAGATCTGGAACTCTCGCACGCCGTAGGCTTCCGCGATCAGGGGACGCGGCGGCTATCGGGCGCACGGGGCGCAGGCGCAAAGTCCGGCGATGCGTTCCCGCCGTTTTCTCACCTGGAGGATACTATGGCCGGTTGGAAGGTATCGGCGGCGCGGGATTTGGCTTGGTGAAACGCCGGGCATCTCTGGCACCCTCGCTCAGGCCCGCTGCTGGTTTCAACCTTTACGGAAATACTGGACGGCTTCACCACCCGGATTGGCAAAGGGTTGATGGTTCCGGTGCCTTGCTGAGGGGTAAAAGCTTTCTTCACCGGAGCCCGCGCGGGCCGCTTGTCCAACATCGTCCTGAGTTGAGCCGGCCGCAGCCTTCGTAAAAGGTCCCGATTGTTCATTGCATCCAGAACCTGGCCCAACCTGGATGCAAATCGAGATTCTAACGCGCTTTCAGGAACGTGCCGCGATCCAGTTCTTCGAAGGCTTCGCGCAATTCTTCCTGCGTGTTCATCACGATGGGTCCGTGCCAGGCCACCGGCTCTTCGAGCGGCTTACCGGCTACCAGTAGGAACCTGATCCCGTGCTCGCCAGCCTGCACGGTGACTTCGTCGCCGTTGTCGAACAGCACCAACGAACGATTGTCCGCTTCCGTGAGCGGAGCCGTGAAGTCGGTATGCACCGGCTGCGGACCGGAGGCGTTGCTGAATTTTCCTCCGCCCTCGAACACATATGCGAAGGCATGGAGATTGGTCTCCACCGGCAGGCTCTTACGGCGTCCCGGAGGCACCGATACGTCCAGATACACTGGCTCCGCGGCGATGCCATCCACCGGACCGGCCGCTCCCCAGAAGTTGCCGGATACGATCCGGACGGCGGTTCCGTCGTCGTCCTGAATCACCGGGATGTCTTTGGCCTTCACTTCCTGATACCGCGGTGACGTCATCTTGAGCGCAGCCGGCAGGTTGGCCCACAGTTGAAATCCATGCATGCGGCCGGCTGGGTCGCCTTTAGGCATCTCCTGATGGATGATGCCGCTGCCGGCCGTCATCCATTGCACGTCGCCCGCGGCGATGGCACCCTGGTTTCCCAGGCTGTCGGCGTGCTCCACGGTGCCCGCCAGCACATAGGTGATGGTCTCAATCCCGCGGTGCGGGTGCCAGGGAAAGCCGGCGCGATACTCGGCGGGGGTATCGTTACGGAAATCGTCCAGCAGCAGGAAGGGGTCAAATTCCGAGGTTTTGCCGAAGCCGAAGGCACGGCGGAGGTGAACCCCCGCGCCTTCCAGAGTGGGTTTGGATTGCACGATGCGTTTAACCGACCGGATCGACATACGTGCATTTTATCCCGGTCGCTTTCCCTGCTGAGTTACAGTATTTATATCGTGAGATCACACACCGTTCAGCAGCTTGCACAACAGGCATTTTCCTCTCAGACTTTCGCCAACGGGACCAGCGTTCCCCGGCGCGCCTTTGGACGCGCGGCCGAGACCGTTTCCCTCATCTGCCTGGGCGGATGGCATTGTGTTGCACGGACAGCCATGGACAAAGTGGACGAGAGCGAATCCATCCGGCTGATGCATGCCGCCATCGACCTGGGAGTGGATTTCTTCGATAATGCCTGGGAATATCACAACGGCTATGCGGAGGAGGCCATGGGACGGGCGTTGGCCATGGATGCGAAGCGCAAGCAGGTGTTCCTGATGACCAAGGTGTGCGAGCGCGATTACGAAGGAGCCAAGCGCAATCTGGACGATAGCCTGCGCCGGATGAAGACCGATTATCTGGACCTGTGGCAATTCCATGAACTGTCATACGATAACGACCCGGACTGGCTGTTCGAGCGCGGTGCCGTGCGCGCCGCGATTGAGGCGCGGCAAGCGGGCAAGGTGCGCTTTATCGGGTTTACCGGTCACAAAGATCCGCGTATTCACCGGAAGACGTTGGAGATGCCACACGCCTGGGATGCCTGCCAGATGCCCATCAACGTGATGGATTCGCAATATCGCAGCTTTCTGAACGAAGTGGTGCCGGTGTGCCACGAAAAAGGCGTGGCGGCGATCGGGATGAAAGGGTTCGGGGGCGGATGGCCGCGGGGCCGGGTAATCGAGAAGATGGGAATCGGAGCGGCGGAACTGCTGGGATTTGCGCTCAGCCAGCCCGTGACCAGCCAAGTGGTGGGGATCACCAGCATCGAGCAGTTGGAGTTTGCGGTGAACGTTGCCCGCACGCTGCCGATGGCGGAAGATGCGCAGAACGAGTTAATGGCGCGGGTTCGGGTAGAGGCGGGCGATGGGCGTTATGAGACGTTTAAATCCACCAACGAGCACGATGGCCCGCACCACCGGCGGCAGCATGAATTCACCTTGGCGCACGCATAGCCGTACGTAACGATTCTTTGATATCGTACGTGCCTGGCGAAGCTGACGTTGAGCGTGGACGATCAGGTGATTGGTCGAGCGAAGCAGTACGCCAAACAGCAGGGCGTGTCCGTCTCTGAGCTGGTGGAAAATTACCTCGCCGCCGTTGCGGAGCCGGCGGTCCGCGCCGGGAGCGCGGCGCTCTGGGCCATGGTGGAGAGAGGAGATGCCGAGGGAATGCTGTGCGGTCACGCCGTGACGCGCCGGTGAACGCGGGAGTGATCCAGGAAGCGCTCGCCTTGCCGTTTTCAGATTTTGAAGATGCCGTGACCGCGGCTGCCGCGCGATCGGTGGCCTGCGACTACATTGTTACTCGCGACACCAAAGGCTTCCGCGGATCGCCGTTACCCTGTTTTGCTCCGGAATCCATGGCTCCTTGGATAGCAAAGAGCTAGCGGATTCCTTAACGATAAAAATCGCCCTACACATCCCACATTGCTAATATATTTTCCAAATCCCGCAAGAATCGTTACCCGAATCGCCTGAAGCGCATGGCCGCCGAGCTGGGAATGCCCTATCAAAACCTGATCAATTTATTCTTACGGGACTGTGCCATGCAGGCGAGCTAACCCGGAAACGCCCAGGCCAAAATTCGATCCAACGCTGCCGTCGTATGGGCGTCCAACAGCGCTCCCGGCGGGCGGATGGTTCCGTGAGCCAGCGCTCCCCGGCGGCGTAGCATTTCTTTCCGTATCGACATGCCGACGCCTTCCTGAAACTCAAAGCGCATCAGCGCCACTTTGCCATAAAACGTGCGGGCGGCCAGATCAATATCACCCGCTCGATACGCCGCAACCACGGCCACCAGGATCTCGGGATACGCGAAGCCGGTCATCACGCCCGCCGCGCCCGACATTAATTCCTCCAGCAAAAACACCCCGCCCAATCCACCCAGAATATTCACCTGGATACCAGCGGCCTGCTCCAGAATTCGCGAAGTCTTGAAAGGCGTGGGCGGGTCTTCCAGCTTTACAGTTCGGGCGGATTCCACTTCGCGGGCGATGCGGGCGATCAGGGCTGGCTCCATGGCGTAGCCTGTCACCGGCGGGTAATCCTGAATCACGATGGGCACATCCACGGCCTTGGCCAAAGCCGCGTAATGCCGGACCACGGCGTCGGAATTCAGCTTCGGCATACGAGGCGGACTCACCATGACGGCCGCCGCACCCCCGCCATGCGCCGCGCGGCTGTATTCCATGCAAAGACGCAAACCGTCCGCGCTGGTTCCCGCCACCACCGGGACGCGTCCGTTTACCTGCTTGACCACGCAGCCCAGCACGGCGGCTCGCTCGGCCTCGGTCAAACGCGCGACCTCGCTGGTGACGCCCAGCGCAGTCAAACCGTTAACTCCCGCTCCAATATAGAGATCCACCACGCGGCGGAGACTGTCCAAATCCAATGCGCCGTCTTTGAGGAACGGAGTCGGCAGAACTGAAAACACCCCTGCTAGGTTCAAACGTTGGCCCCTTTCACTGCTG
>JBBQUE010000385.1:0-4395 GCA_038212805.1 Bryobacterales bacterium
AACTCGCTGTCAGATGGGAAATCGCCCTATGCAGATTCGTCAGCAGGCCGATTTCGGCGCGGCCTACTTTTCGTAATTAATGAAGAAGGGGCTGGACCACGCGAGCATGCGGTTCTCTTGTTCCACACGCACGTAATAGAAGTGTCGGCCTGCCACTTCTCCCCGGTCGGTGAAGGCGAAGGACACATCCTTGGTCTTAGGCTCAACCGTATAAATCACCTTGTTGTCTTTAATAATCACGACCTTGGCCACCGTACCCGTGCCCGCGATTTTCACCTGGATGGGTTCCGGCTTGCGCAGCGCGAACTCATCGCCCATGAAGTGAGCGCCCATCCGGACGTCCAGGACAATGTTATCGGTAGCGCCATATGTATGCCGTTTCCGGATCGCATCGAGGATGCCTTGGCGTGAAGGGTCGGACGTGTAAACCATGGCATACGAGATATGCGTGGAATTGTGGTCTGAACTGGCGATGATCCCTAGCTTGTAGCCCTTCGCCCAGGCATTGCTGACCATTCCCGCGGGCTCATATCCGGCCTGTTGCACGTGCGGGCCATCAATCGCGGGTTTGGCCACCAGGGGCGCTTCCAAGCTCTCATAGTTGGTCCGGGCGCCCTGGAAGATCTCGACCACGGGTTCCAGTTGAGGATCGTTATCCCGCCAATCGGTGCCCATCTTGGTAGCCGAGGTATGCGGGATGGCGATGCCGCCACGCGGCCGGATATCTTCGTACAGCAGCTTGGTATCGTTCCCTACCAGTTCGGCGGTGCCCACGCCCGGTTCGTCGCCCACGGGAGCCGGAGGGATTTGGAACTGGGCCGCTCCCGCCTTCAAGTTGAACGGCGTAACGCGGGATTCCGACCGCTTGGCGAAGAAAATATTGCGATGCCCGTTGGGATAAACCGCGCTGCGTTCGTAGCCAAATATCGGCGTATAAGCGCCCGGCAGGTTGTACATATCGGTCATCTTCTGCGTGTACCACCACCAGTACGGCCAGGCTCCACCCTGGTGGTCGGTGGATGCTCCGAAATCCATACTGGCGGCGTCGATCATGTAGCGGTAGAAATCCTGCAGGTTGCCGTCCTGAATGCCGCCGCCATCCCAGCTCAATTCCGTATGCCGGTGGAAGTCGCCTCGCAAAATATGGGTGGCCTTCCCGTCGATCTTTACCTGATATGTCCGGATGGACTTTACATCCTCAGCTTCGTTGGGATGCGCCAGTTCCGTCCGGTCCGCGCCCTCGCCCGCGTTTGGGCCAGAACCGGCGGGCGCGGCCTTGGCGGCGGCCAGGGACGCAGCCGTTAGAGCCGCTACATAGATCTGCTGGCGTTGCGGCCGGTGCGAAAAGCTATCCGTCCGGTTATCGGTGGACCAGGTCAGCAGCATGGTTCCATCGGCCAGCGAAATCCCACTCAGCCGGGTGCTGGAACGCCCTCTGGAATTAGGCAGCGGCTTCGCTGAGGTCCAAGTCTTTCCATCCAGCCGGGTGGCCAAATATTCGAAGTAACCCCGATTGCCTTGCTGTCCGTTCATCACGAACCGCGTCTTGGCCGTCACCCATATGCTTCCCTTGGCATCGGCGAAAACCTGCGGCTGGTAGGTGTTGCCTTGCGGGAAGGCCGCGGCCAGCGTCTGCTCCACCGGTTGGCCTGAACCGCCATCGAACGCACGGAGTTTCGGCCGCCGGAAACCGCCCAGCGGAGCGCCTTTGGGATTCTGGCGCAGGGTGTAGCCCTGATCTTTACCCCAGTTCGACAAGCCCTCTTCCCATGCTACCCAAACGCGGCCAGCCCCATCGACAGCAATCGTGGCGCGAGCTTCGAAGCGCGCTGAATTGGCCACCGGGATCTCAGCCCGATCCACGCGGCCACCGCTGACGTGCGTCATAAACACGTCGTAGTTGCCATTGCGGTAGGTGTCCCACGCCACCCAAAGGCCCTGCGCGTCAAAGGCGGCCGCTGGCTCCCAATCGTTGCCTATGCCGGTTGAGACGCGCAACTCCGGTGTCCACTTCTCACCCTCCAAGGCACGCATAAAGATGTTGCTACGCCCATTGCGAAAGCCCTGCCAGGTAATTGCCATCCGGCCCCTGCCGTCGCTGGCTATCCGTGGATTGATGTCGGGCTGTACCGCATCCGTCAGCCGTTCCAATCTCCCCCACTCCTGCTTGCCAGGGTCGAACCGCCGCGCATACAAGTCCCAGTTGCCGCCCGCCATCTGCGACCAAACCACCCACACGCGGTTGGCGGAATCCACGGCAACTTGCGGCAGCCAACAATCGCCGCTGGTGCCCGGCACCCATTGCAACGCGCCCCATTTGTTGTCCTTGTATTGCCGGATCGCCACGTCGTCCCGATCCCCGGCAAAGCTCAGCCAGGTCACCCATGCCGAGCCGTCCGGGCTGGCTGCGATGACCGGCGAATCGTCCTGCCGTTGCTCATGGCCAATGGCGAGCGAGTCAATCGTCTGCGCGCTTAAAGTCACGGCAATGAAACTGAGAAGGATGGTCCGCATGTCCCCGTCACGTTATCGCAGCCCGGCACTGCCCGTCAAGCTTGCGATAGACTCATCGACGATGAAGTCTTGTTTACTACTAACTGTTCTGAGCGCCAGTTTCGGCGCATTGTTCGCGCAGACCGCCTCGCTGCATGGCATTGTGTCGGATAACAGTGGTGCCGTGATCATCGGCGCAACTGTGTCTATCTCCAATTTGGATACAGGATTGAGAGCCACGGCGGCCACCTCCGGCGGCGGCACCTACACCCTGAACCTGCTGCCTGCCGGACGCTACCAGGTGGAGGCGTCCATGAAAGGCTTTGGCGCTCAGACCAACCGCGAGTTGAAGCTGGATGTCGAACAAATCGCGCGGCTCGATTTCTCGCTCAGTCCAGGGGCGCTGGCCGAAACGGTGGAAGTGTCCGCTTCGGCGGCGCTTCTGGACACGGAAACGTCCACGGTGGGCCAGGTGATCGCCAATAAGACCATCACGGAGATGCCCCTCAACGGGCGAAATTACCTGAACCTGGCGACGCTCACGGCAGGCACCTCGCCATCGGTGGGCGGCCGCACGGCGTCTGAAGGTGGGTTCGTTTCCGGTGGCGCGCATGGCTATCAAATGAACGTGCAGGTGGACGGGCTGGATAACAGCACCACGTATTCCGGCGGTCCCGTGGGATTCGAAGCTCAGGCGGTGAAGCCCTCCATCGATTCCGTGGCCGAATTTAAGGTAGTCACCAACAATCTGTCGGCCGAATACGGAGGCCGCATGGGAGGCGCGGTGCTGGTTAGCCTGAAATCCGGAACCAACCAGTTTCACGGCACCGCATTTGAATTCCTCCGCAACGACAAACTGGATGGCGCCAATTTCTTCGCCAACCGCAACGGAGCCGCCAAGCCCGAATACCGGCAAAACCAGTTTGGCGGGACATTGGGTGGACCAATTCGCAAAAACCGGACCTTCCTGTTTGGCAGCTTCGAAGGTACGCGGATCCGCACCGGAACCAGCATCATCTCTACCGTCCCCACGCTGGACGAACGCAACGGGGACTTTTCCAAACTGCGCCCGATTTTCGACCCCCTCACCACCACGGGAACCGGGGCCGGCATGACCCGCAAGCCTTTCCCCGCCAACTTCATTCCCAAGAACCGCTGGGATCCGCTGTTCCCCGCGCTGGTTGCGCTCTATCCCAACCCGGTGAACACGGGAATCGTGAACAACTACTATTTTTCCGGGGCCGACCGCAACGATTGGAACAGTTACGATTTCAAGGGCGACCAGGTCTTCAACGATAACAACCGCGTTTCCATCCGCTACAGCCGCCGCGACAAGGGCCAGTATCAGAACGGACCGCTGCCGTTGCCTGCCGATGGCGGCTCGGCCACCACTACCAATATTCACAGCAACAGCATTGTCGGCAGTTACGCGCGGATTTTGAACGCCAAAACCAATAATGAGTTCCGCTTTGGCGCGTCCCTGTTTCCCAGTTCTTTCGATATCCCCTACAACAAGCCACTCTACGATCAGTACGGCATTAAAGGTATCCCCAAGACCAACTTCGCCACTTCAAACGACCACGGCCTGACGCGTTTCACACCCGCGGGATACGCCGAACTCGGCTCCCGCAGCTTCTGGCCCAACACGAATAATCTGAACCTGTTCCAGGCCAACGATTCGCTGTTCCGTTCAGCCGGCAACCATACATTGAAGGTGGGCGTGGAGTTTAAGCACACCTCAGTTTTTCGCAACGCAGCCCGCTTCGCCCGAGGCCAGATGGCTTTCAACCGGGAGTTTACTGCCGACCCTCAGAATCGTGCCGCCACCGGTGACGGGCTGGCCGAATTCATGCTGGGAATGGCAGCCGGAGGAACGCTGGGCAATGAAAACGGAGAGAACCT
>JBBQUE010000386.1:0-4388 GCA_038212805.1 Bryobacterales bacterium
GTGCGGTCGCGGTCCTGGATGTAACGCAGGGATCGGCGTGTGGCGGGATGCGCGAGGAAGTCGGCCATGATGGCGGGGCTGGCTTCCAGATCGTCGATGGTTTCAAACAGCGGCGTAACGGCGATCTCCGCCGTGAGTTGGCCCGGCGCGCCGTGCGCAAGGCCTGCTTCGCGAGCCAGCAGATAGACAACCAGCAGATCCGATGTTGCGTGGGTCATGCTCACGATGAAGGAACCGATGCCGTCGCTGCCGTTCGAGGCAATCCACTCCCGCAGCATGCGAAACAGACCGACCGAGGCTGCGGCTTCCTGAGGCAAGGCGGCGGTGGAAACCGTGAAGGGGCGGGGAGAACACAGTTCGCGATCAATCCACTCGCGGCGGCGGTCTTCGGGCCAGTCGGAGTAAGGGGCGGCAGGAGCATCCGAGCCTTCGGGAGTGCCTGCCGCTTCCAGTAACTGGCTGATGGCCCGGCTGTGAAAGGCACTGTTCTGCCGGATGTCGAGCGCGGCCCCGTGAAAGCCGTAGGCGGCAACCAGATCCTGCACGGGAGCAACCTGATCGAGGGCAATGGAGCCGGCTCCGATCTGATCGAGCGCTGCGGCCAGCCGACTCAGATCCGATGCCAGTTCGTCGGCTCGACGGTACACTTGGCTGTTCGGGTCGGCGTGCCGGGTGTCAGTGAGCGGCAGGCGCTCCAGCATGACGTGTACCCAGCGTCGCCACGGTTCTTTGGAGCGGTCGGCGCCGGGCGCGCCTCCGGAGCGGGCGATCTGGTCGTAGAGCGAGGCGGGCGCGCGCTCGAAGCGGGCGAGCTGGTCGTAGAGCGAGGCGGGCGCAGGCTGGATTGCATCGGACAGCGTGAGCCTGGTGGCCAGCGACGCGAGATGAGTGCGCAAGACTTCGATGGCCTGGGACCGGAGTGATTCGAGCGCCCCCTGCGTGATGGCGGTGGTGACGAAGGGATGCCCGTCGCGGTCGCCGCCCACCCAGCTGCCGAATGAGAGGCGCGGAGTGGGGGGAGTCTTCTCGCCCGGAAACACCCATTCCCAGGACTGCCGAAAGCGCTCAGACATGAGTTGCAGAACGCCAGGGAAGACGTTGGAGATGTAGTGCAGCGTACCGCGGATTTCGGAGGCGACATCGGGCCGGTCGAGAATCATTTCGCCGGTCCTCCAGAGCGATTCGATGGCGGTGGCGATACGCCGTTTCAGAGCCTCCTGCTCAAGAGGAGTGAGGAGAGTGTTTTCGCGTTCCACCAGCATGAGGTAGATTTCGCGGTGGCGCTCCAGGACCGAGGTCCGGCGGGCTTCGGTGGGGTGGGCGGTGAGGACGGGCTGGACGGTCATTTGCGGAATCACGTCGCCGATTCGGGAAGCTGTGTAAGCGGCATCGCGCAGCAGGCGCAACTGGTTGGGCCATGTGCCGGGAGCGCTGTCGGGGCCGTTCACCGTTTCGTTCAGGCGTCGCGTCTGATTGCCGGCATTTTCTTCGGCCATGCCGATGAGTTGAAAGGCAAGAGAGAGAGCTTCGGCGCCGCGGGGAGGAAAAGCGGAATCCGGATCCGGGTGGCCGGCAAAGGTCTGCCCGACGAACGCGGCCAGTGCCTCTTCGCCAATGGAAAGCAGGACACGCCGAAAGGAGTCGAGCAGAAAAGCGGCGTCCTGATCGCACTTGTTGAGCTCTGCCTGACGCAGATCGTTTTTGGTGAAACTGATGGCTGGTGACAATTTCAGACCTTATTTTAGGGAATTTTGGGCGGTTTGAAGCGTTGGTCCAATAGCGCCCGGACGGAACTGAATCATGACGTCTGGGTTTTCGACTGCGCCCGGTATTCCCGCACGAAATCCCGTACTCGCTTCCTTGTGTGGTCGGAGGCCGTGAATCCAGAAAGGATTTCAGCAAGGATTGAGGCCTCGGTATCCCGGTGTAGCCTGGCGACGCTGGTGGCCAAAAACTCCTGAAGCTTTTCCGTTCCTGTGATTTCTGCAAAACGATAACCGACGCAGGTATCGTGCTTCAGGAAAGGATGCTCGTCCTTTCTCAGGATTAGCGTTTGGTCCTGCGCTTCTCGCAATGATGTGAGGCTTACCACCGCGAAGGCCCCTTCAACATTTGGTTCTGTGACTATGACCCAGAGGTGGGCGATTTTGTTCTCGCTCAGGGGGTACAGGAATGTCTGGCCAGCGCGAAAGGCCACGGGAGTTATAGGGCCAAACTGAAAGCGGCACGCTGAGTGTCAATAGAAGACAATACGCGGGCTGATTCTTCCTCGGAAAGCCCCAGGGCTTCCACGATGTCCATGATCTCCAGCGGAAGACTGGAAGTTCCGGGATCTTTCCACTCGGGAAAATCTCGATGTGTCTCTTCGACCAATTCAAACCGATCCTTTGCCCCGTCGGCCGCCAAAATCTCTGCGATGAGTTTCTCCTCGGCGCAGGACAGTTCTGAATCCCCCGGGTCGCACGTCATCTTAACCAGCAGAGGATCGGTGTCCTTCCGGATATGCAATGACCAAAAGGTCGGGTGGGAATTCTTGTTGGCGCTGGCCTTGATCCGGTTATAGATATGGCTGGTGACCGGCCCTTTTGCCATGGAGACGTACTTATCGGTCGTTATCGGCAATCCCCAACGCCGCAACGCTTCTCTGTCTGCTTTGTACAGCAGCTTAATCAGCGCCATGTAGTTGAGTGGTCCGCCCGCAAGTTTCAAAAACCTTGCGGCCGTCTGGGTCGCTTTTACTTCATCGAATGCTAACGTCATGTATTCGGGGCGCAGATATACCCTGTCGATTGCAAGTATGCCACACTCTTCGCTTGCTGTTCCCACAAGGTCTGTTCTTCCCCGGCATCAATTGATCTGAGGGAGAGCTATCCGGATAGCCGGGGCAGGCTTCCACGGAGATTGCGGAGACTGACAGCGGCGGTTCCGTTCCCGATGAAACCGGACTATCATCACCCGGAGCGGGTCTATCTGCACAGCGCAATGCGCCTGCAATGGAAACGGAGCGTTGAGGAACAGGGCAAACTCTGCCAGCCTTGCCCCGACCCAGGCGATCGGGAAGGTGACCAGAGAGCCGGGGACACCCAATAGAAGGCCATCCTGTAACAAAAGAAGAACGATGTCCCGACGGCTCGCGCCCAGGGCGAGCCGAACGCCAATCTCGTGCTGCCGGGACAGTTGACCGGGCCAGCATCAGGTTACTGACAGAAACTCACGCCGCTCTTCGTAGCCTTCGTGTTATGTCTGACCATCCCCCGTATTAATGTTTTTTCGCGCCTGGGAGGGGTTCACGGGATGAGAGGGGTTGCCAGTTGAATATGCAGTCCGGTGCGCACGGTGCCTGCCCCCTCCCCAGGGCGCCCGGGGCGAGGCGAGCGAGGATCTTTTCATCTGCGGAATGGCCGACGCTGCGGCACAGGACGCTGCTGCCGTTTGGCCCACCCAAAAATCCGGAGGAGCGGTATCGGCTCCCGAAAAAGATGGAGGGGCGACGGCGGCGATTCGAAACGGGCAACCGTCCGGTTCGACCATTTTTCCCAGTGGCGAATGTAAGCCGAACGATGAAAATGCGGCGCGGCTGCTGAGCAAAACCTGCGGCAGGTTGTCGGCGGCCGACGGTGCGTGGCGGACTTTAAACACTTCGAAATAGTTATTTGTGACGATCAGACCGGGGACGATCTGGCCGCTTCGAAGGGCTTCCCATGTTGCCTGGCCGAACACGTCGGTCAGGGCATCTTTGGAAACGGTTACACGATCAGTGTCCACTGGTGACGTTGGAAGGAGCCGACCTCCGGGATCAAGTTTTGCGATTTCCACGAGATTGCGTTGCGCGGGATTTGTCGGGGGAGAAAAGATCGAAAATAGCAGCGTGTTGAGACCGATTCCGATGCCCAGGGGTCACCAGGGATGTTAACAGAAATCCAGGAGTGCGGTTGAATGCGCGGATTCGGCGAAATAAGGCAGTCTTCAGTGGGCGCATACGTACACCTTTCCGGCAAGAAAATCGATTGTTTCATGAAAACAACCAGACTTTTAGCTTGAGGACTTGCGGGTGCGAAGCCAGGCGAGTGCGAGGATTCCGCAGATCACAAGTAATGGCGGGATGAGCAGAATCAGGATGCCGGAGTTCAGGACCTGGCTGCGGGCTGATTGTTGCGCGGCGGCGGTGCGGTAACACATGACGCACTGGGCAAAGAGGAATTGCATCAGATTCCCTGAATATCGGCGTTCGAGAAATAGAGGGTGATCACCAGCACGATCCACCATAAATTCAGGAAGTGGGAATAGAGCGCGGCTGCCAGTATATCGCGCTTTTTTACGTCTGCGACGGTGTAGCAAAACCAGCCGAGGCAGCCTGTGGCGGCTACCCAGTGGGAGCCGGTGAGCAT
>JBBQUE010000387.1:0-4385 GCA_038212805.1 Bryobacterales bacterium
CTGGCCGGCAGCCAAGCCGAGCAAATGATACTGGCCGCGTTCGTCCGCCGTGGTGGAGTAATGGGACAGCGTGGCCTGGTCCTGTGCGTCGATCCGGGCGCTGAGAACGGCTAGGCCGGTGGGGTCGGATATCGAACCCTGGAGTTCGGCGCGACCGGCTTGGCCGTAGCCTGGGGAGGGGCTGGCAATGATGACGAGAATCGCCGCAATGCGTCTTGTAAACACGACATTGTCAGGTTACCACGACCAGTAGGCCACGCTCCAGACAGACCCGGAGCGCGGCGGGATCGGGAGTTCCGCCGTTTTGGACGGCGTTGATCGCATCGGCCAGGCGGTCGTCAACCGGAGTCAGGGCGACCAATGCTTCGGGCGGACAGCGCAGGAAGCGGAGGCCAGCTTCCTCCAGCCAATGCGCGCCCCGCGGAAGCGCGAAGCGGGCGCATGGCAGTTCCGTATCCGGACCGCTTAGCAGGTCTTCGGCCGCAAGCATTTGTTCAATTCGCCAGGCGTGAACGTCCCCCCAACAGTCGGCGGGTACTTCACGGGTTGCCATCCAGACGCTGCCAGGCGCGTGCTCGATCACGGTCAGACTTTGGCGCGCGCCGTAGACTTCGCGCCGGTCCGCATGCAATTCCAAAATGCGGAGTGCCGGGGATATGCGCCGCGTCCGGTCGTCTGGCCAGGACGTGAAAATGATGCCGCGGCCGCCGGAAGCAAGGTACTCCGGCAGTTGATCCAGTACGCGCTGCGCGATTTCGTCTCCCCGGGGGCCGCCGTGCAGGTAACCGTGGCTAATGCCCTCGCCCAAGCCCGCGCCCACGGGATAGTAAGGCGGCTGGGAGACGATCAGATCAAAAGCCTCGCCGGCCACCGGAGCGAATAGATCTCCCGTGCGAAATTCAACATTCCGGATATCGTTGACGGCGGCATTGAAGCGGGCAATCTCGATGGCGCGTTGGCTGATATCCACGCCCACGGCATATTTGGCATCACGGGCCAACAGCAAGGCCAGGGTACCCGCGCCACAGCCCAAATCCAGAAGCTTATCCACCGGATGGCCCACCGGATGGGCGGGCTTGGCCGCCTGGTAGAGAATCGCGGTGGTCTGGCCCGCGCCCATGACGGCGTCCGGAGGGCCGTTTAAGTAATCGCTGAAGAGGAAGAGTCCGCGCACGATGCGGAGGTGAAACGGCGCTTTGACCTGGCCTTCTCCAGCGTCCACCACGATGCCTTCAGGCAGAGGCCAGATGCCAGCCAGCAAAGCATCCACCGCCAGGCCGCAGAGAAACAGCCGCACGGCGACGGCCAGGGGATCGTCCCGCAAGGTGGTCTCGCGCGTGGGCGTCAAGGCAGTGCGCAGATTGTCGGGCCCGCGCGTCATCCTTCGCAACAGATTCGCATCCAGGCCATGGAGTTGAAGCCGCTGAACCAGAGACCGGCCCGCGGTGGCGTCCAAAGTCATGCCCATTCAGAAACTGAGTTTCAAAGCGAACTGAATCACGCGCGGATTCCCCGTCGTCGAACGGATCACGCCGAAACTCGACGCTGTAATGCTACCCCCCGGATGGGCGAAGTTCGTGACATTCAAAATATTAAAGAATTCCGACCGCCATTCCAGCGCCACCCGTTCGGTCAATGGAAACCGCTTATTGATGGAAATATCCACGTTCCGTTGGGGCGGTCCGCGCAAAATATTGCGTCCCGTATCCCCAAACGCATTGCCGGATCGCATAAATGCGGCGGTGTTGAAATAGTGGTCCAGCCGGTCCTGCGTGCGGCCCGAACCTTGTGCACTGAGAGCGCCGGGGATGGTTGCGCCTGGCGCCCAACTGGCCCGGCTGTTCGCGGTTCCATACAGGGCCGCGCCGCTGCTATCCAGAATGCTGAACGGCGATCCGCCCTGCGCCACGGCCACGCCGGCCATCTGCCAGCCAGCGAAAAGCCGTTTGCCGAAGGCGGGCAGGTTGTAGCTGAAGTTCACGACCAATCGATGTGTGCGGTCGAAATCCGATAGCCCGCGGTTCAGGCTCAGCCGCGTCTGATCGCCTTCAGTGGGAGTGAAGGTCGCACCAGTTCCCGACCCCGAATTGTTGTCCATCGACTTGGCCCAGGTATAGGAAGCCAGCAGCCGCAAGCCCTTCGTCAGACGCCGCGTGACGCTGGCCTGCATGGAGTTGTAGCGCGAATCGGTGGACGTCTCCAGCCACACCAGGCCGGTCGGCGAAAAGCCCACGTAGGGCACCCGTAACTGCGCATTCGCGGAGGTATTCGTAATCTGGCCGTTCACCGGGTTGGCGGCACTGGCAAGAATCGGTTGATTGATCAGCCGCTGGGTGGCCAGCCGGGAACCTTTGGTGCCTACATAGCCAACCTCCAGCAGCGTGGATTGGGCCAACTGATATTGCAGATTCAGCCCCGCCTGTTGCAGGTATGGCGTCTTGAGCGTGGGGTCCACCGCGTTCAACCCGATGGCTGGCCGGCCGGTGGTGTAGGGCGGGGCATAAAGCAGCGGCGAAATGGGAAACTGGCTGCGCTGCGGCAGCACGGGGAAGGGATCCTGCAGCGAGGCGAAGCTGTTCGATGACGCCTGCAGATCGGTCCGGACATAGCCAGGCAGCGAGAGCGCCTCCAACAGTCCTAATTGGTTGGATAACCGGTCGTAATAAATGCCGTATCCGCCGCGCACCACCAGCTTCCCGGAGGCCTTCCACGCCAGCCCGAAGCGGGGCGCGAAGTTGCGCGTGGGCGCGTTCGATATCAGCGTGGGCGAAACTTTCGGAATCCCTGGCAGCGGGGTCTGCGAGGCCGAACTTTGCACGAATCCCGCATTGCTAGATCCGCCCGCCGGTGGAGCCTGATAGAGCCGCGTATCGAAGCTCCCGTTACGTCCCTGCTTATCCACCGCGTAGCCCAGGTAGTCCCAACGTAGACCGGCGTTGATCGACAGGCGGGAGGTAACTTTCCAATCGTCCTGAATGAAGAAGGAAAGATCGGTAATACGGTCCTGCCGGTCGGTTATTCCGCTGGCCACGCTGCTGCTGTTTATGTTGCTGAAGCCGGTTCCGTTGCCGCCCTGCGCGATGGACGAGCCCGGCAAGCCCAGCAGAAAATCCCCGAAGCTTTGGATGGCTAACGTGCCCCGGAAACGGTTGTTCGAATAGTAATCGTCCACGTAGCGGCGCATTTCGGTGCCCGCCCGCAACTGGTGGCTGCCCTTCACCCACGAAAGCGTGTCCGTGAAGTGGTAGGTGTCCTGCGCCACGCCCTGATCGGCATTCACGCTGTAACCCAGGCTGAAGACGCCAGTTACGGCGATCTGCGGGATGTCGGGGAAGTCGCTGGAATTGAAGCGCTTCATCCCAATCGCGCTCAACGGGATGCGGTTTTCCGGCAGTACCACGCCTTGAAGGCGGGAAAAGCCCATGCGCGCCTCGTTTACCAGCGTAGGGGTGAAGATGTGGGTATCGGTCAGGCTCAGCAGACGGCTATTGAAATCCTGGGTGTTGCCGAAGCCGGGAATGTTGGCGGCGGGCAGCGGCTGAAACGCGGGCTGCGATGAAATCAGGGATTTGAAAACCAGCCGGTTCTTGCTGGTCAACTGGTGGTCCACGTTGCCAATGTATTGGTCTTCCGCATACCGCGCGGGCAGGGAAACCGCATAGTTCACACCGCTTCCGGATTGCTGCGGCGACGGAATCAAATACTGGCCGTTGGCGGCTTTCAGATTCAACAACGAGAACGCCACGGGATTGATGTTCGCGCCATCCGCCGCGATGGCCGGTCCGCCGCGCGCGCCCTTCAGACCCGCGAAGGCTTGGCCCAGCGATGCGCGGGACCGGTCCAGCGGAATGCCGGGCAGGCTCAGCGAACTGGAGCCCGAAAGGCCATTGCGCTGGCGCGTGCCTTGGTACGAGAAGAAAAAGAAGGTGCGATTGCGCAGTACGGGTCCACCCAGGTTGCCGCCAAACTGATTCTGCTTCAGTACCGGGCGCTGCTGTCCGGTAGCGTTGAAGAAGTAGCTGTTGGCGTTCAGCGCGTCGTTCCGGAAGAATTCGAACAGCGTGCCGTGAAACTGCGGGGTTCCCGAGCGCGTAACCAGGACCACCGCCGCGCCACCGCTGCGTCCGGATTGCGCGTCGTAAAGCCCGGTCTGGACCTTGAATTCCTGGATCGCTTCGGGCGATGGGGCCACCAGACCGTTGGCCGCGAAGGCGTTTTCATTGGACGTATTGCTGTGAATGTTCACCGCATCCACGCCATCGATATAAATGGAATTCGATCCCAGACGCGCCCCGCCCGACGAAATGTTCTGGGTGCCGCGGCCCAGCGCCCCCGCGTCGTTCAGAGGTCCGGAGGTGCCGGGCGAGAGCGCCAGCAGTTGCGAA
>JBBQUE010000388.1:0-4375 GCA_038212805.1 Bryobacterales bacterium
GATAATGGTCTTGCCGCCGTGCCTGTCATAGAAATGCCGCGTCCGCGTGAGGTATTCCTGTTTGAAAAAACGCGAATCGGGCCGGTTGAAAATAGCCGGGCCGGTGCGGCGGCCGATGAGATAGCCGGACCAATCCCCCACCATGGAGGCCGCGATCAGCAGCCCCATGATCAGGAAAATGTTCAGTTGGCCCGCGCCCGCCACCACGCCAACGGTAAAGAGGAGTGAATCGCCCGGCAGGAAGAAGCCCACCAGCAAACCCGTTTCCGCGAACACGATTCCGGTCAGCAGGCCGTAACCCCACCAACCGGTCATCACTGTTGCCAAAAACTGGATCAGACGGTCCGGATTCGTCAGCGTCCGGAGGAAGTCAATCAGCGAATGGATCATGCGCTACGCTGTTTCGCCAGGATCCGGTTGATCACGTCGCGGTGTACCTTCACCTTGCCTTCCTGGACTAGTTTGGTCATGATGCTGTCCTGGAAAAGCAGGCTGCGCTCCTCGGCTTTCTTGCTCTTCAGCTGCATGAGGATCGATTCGCGCTCGGAGGCAAGTTTCTGAGGATCGGGGCTCTGTTTTTCCGCTAAGCGCGCCACCACGGTCTGCGGACCAACGTTCACAACTCCCAGAATCGCGCCGGGCTCTTTGCTGAACGCTCCCTCGAAGTAACTGGCCGATCCCAACCCCTCCGCCGCGCCCTGGCGTCCAAAGAAGTCGGTGGTCTTCACTTCGGCGTTGAAGGTTTTTGCGACGGTCTTCAGATCTCCGCTGCTGACCAGCAGTTCCGCCGCCCGTTTGGCGCGGTCCGCCACAATCTTTACGGCCTGGTCAACTTGATAGCGGTCGCGCACCTGCGCTTCCACTTCGGCGAACTCGGCCGGACGCGGGGCAATTATTTCATCCAGAACCGGAATCACCAGGCGTCCACCGGCCTGCATCACCTGTCCCACTTCGCCTTTGCGGAGCCCGAAGATGGCGTCTGAAAGCGGCTTGTCCACGCCGATCAGCGGCAGGGCGTCCCCGTTCCTCACCTTGTCGGCCCGCACCACCGCGAGTCCCAACTTGGCGGCAATCTGATCGGCATTCTGCGGCGTCTTCACCATTTCCGTGTGCGCCTGATCCGCCAGAGATTGCATCTTTTCGTTCAGCACGTTCTTCTTCAGCTCGCCCGCGATGAGGAACTTCACCTCGTCAAAAGGCTGTACGCGCGCCTCCTGCTTCTCAAGCGCCTGCACGATGTGGAAGCCGTACTCCGTGGTGATGACGTTACTGATTTCGTTGGGCTTCAGCGAGAACGAGGTGTTTTCGAAGTTCTTCACCATCTGTCCGCGGACCACCCAGCCCAGATCGCCGCCGTTGGCTTTGGAGCCAGGGTCTTCGGAGTACTGTTTCGCCAGCGCCGCGAAATCGCCGCCGCCCTTGACCTGCTTCAGCAAACCCTCCGCCTTGGCCTTGATCTTCTCCACTTCTTCCTTCGACTTGCCCTGCGTCATTAGCAGGATATGCCGGACCTTGACTCGATCCGGAGTGCGGTACTGCTCCTTGTGCGAGTTGTAATATTTCAGCAGATCATCATCGCTGGTCTGCAACATCTGGGCCACCATCTGAGGATCGGCCACCACTATGCGGGCGGTGCGCGCCTCGGGAATGGTGTACATGTTTTTGGTGGCGGCGAACATCGTCTTCAGCTCGTTTTCAGTAGGCTTAACCTCCGCCTTGATCTTGGCCGGGTCGAATGCGATGTACTCGATTTTGATCTTCTCGTTGCGGCGGCGGAACTCCTGCTCCACTTCCTGCGGGGTAACCACCACGCCCTGCAGAACGATGTCCTGGAGCCGGAGAACGATCAGCTTCTTGCGCAGGTTGTTCTCAAACTCGGGCACCGTCAGGCCAAGCTGTTCAATGTACCCGCGGTACTGGTCAGGCGGCATGGTGGCCAAATTCGGCATCCCCCGCAGCGTATTGGCGAGTTCGGCGTCGGACACGGTAAAGCCCCGGCGCTCCGCTTCATAGGCAATCGCGCGATCGGCAATCTGCTGATCGATCAACTGCGGCAGCAGGTATTGCATCATTTCGGGCGGCACCTGACGGCTGGCCAGACGTTCCTGCACCAACTGCTGAACGTCCTTAGTGGTGAGCTTCTCCTTGCCTATCTGGGCAATCACCTCTGCGCTGGCCCCTGTCCCGCCGAGCATGCCAGCCCCTGGGATCAGATAAATCAACATCGAGAGCGCTACCAGGCCGAGCAAACCGCCCAGAACAATGCGGACAGCCTTGTCGCGGCTGCGAAATACATCAAACATGTCTACTGACTCCTAGAACTTTAGACGGAGGGATTACGATCTTACATTATAACAACGCGCGGGAAACGATTAGAACGCAGGGACATGATTCTGGATATCAAAACCTGCCAGCTTGACCCCAGCCTTACCGTGGTGGAGATGGTAGGCCGCATGTCCGTTGGCGGCGAGCCTACCTAGGCGGAGGACCGGATCACCAAACTGATCGCGAGCGGCCAGTTGCGGCTGGCCAGACCGGCGCCGGTGGTCGCCAAGCTATTCACCATCACTCATCTGATCAAAATCGTGCCGATTGACCCCGGCGTTGCTACCGCCGCGCGGGCTTTTCGCCAAGCCCAGGCTACCGCGGCGTAATCAACCCGCCGAGTTTATCCTGCTCAGACGCGCTATCGCGGGGAAAGCGCGTGGCGTACGCTTCCAGGTATTTCAAACCAGCGCCGGTATTGTAAATTACGATCCGTTCGTGCGCTTTTAAGAAACCCTGAGCCAACAGTTTGCGGAGCGCCGCAACGCAAGCGCCGCCTTCGGGAGCGGCAAACATCCCCTCGCAAGTGGCCAGTTCCACCCCGGCGTCCAGCATTTCTTCGTCTGTCACCGCGATGGCCGTTCCGCCACTCTTCCGTACCGCTTCCAGAATCAGGAAATCGCCCAGCGGCTTGGGAACACGGAGCCCGCTGGCCACCGTCTGGGCATGATCCCAGAACTGGCTGCGGGTTTCGCCCTGCTGGAACGCCCGGACCACAGGTTGGCACCCGGCGCTTTGGACACAGATCATTTTAGGGCGCTTGGGCCCGATCCAGCCCATGGCTTCCATTTCCTCAAACGCCTTCCACATCCCGATCATGCCCACGCCGCCGCCGGCCGGATAAAAGAGGACATCGGGAAGTTCCCAGCCCATCTGCTCGGCCACTTCGTAGCCCATGGTCTTCTTGCCTTCGATGCGGTAGGGCTCCTTGAGCGTGCTGACGTCGAACCAGCCCTCGGCATCCTTGCGCTCGGCTACAATCTTGCCGCAATCGCTGATCAGGCCGTCCACCAGGGTCACGTGGGCCCCAAAAGCCTTGCACTCCAGAAAGTTGGCTTGCGGAACGTCGCGTGGCATGAAGATATAGGATTCCAAGCCGGCCGCCGCCGCGTAAGCCGCCATGGCGCTGGCCGCGTTCCCGGCGGAAGGAATGGCCACCTTCTTGATACCCAGTTCCACGCACATCGAAATCGCGCAGGAGAGCCCGCGGGCCTTGAAGGATCCGGTGGGGTTGATGCCTTCGTCTTTCACCCAAAGATCTTGCGCACCCAGCAGTTCACCCAGGCGCTTGGTGCGCACTAAGGGAGTCATCCCTTCGCCTAGCGTGACGATGGAACTGGCCTGCGTGGGAGGCAGGACGGGCGCGTATCGCCACATGGTCTTGGGCGCGGAGACCAACGATTCGCGAGTCCAGGATTCCTTGGCCTTGGCCAGGTCGTAGCGGACCAGGAGCGGACCCCCGCAAGCACACAGGTTCTGGATCTGGCCGGCCTGGTGACGTTTTCCGCACAGGCTGCATTCAAGATGGGTGATATGGTTCATAAGTCGTTTTACAAACTAGAACATTACATAAACAGATTCGGACACTTCTTCTTCCAGCACGTTCACGGGAGGATGCTTCAGCCCCAGCGCCACCAGCTTTACCAGCAAAGGCCGGATAGCTTCGGTGGCGGGACCGGGTTCCCAATAACTCAGCATCGCATTCACGAACTTCGTGGGGTCTAGCGGATCAGAATCCAAGTCCTTGGGAGTCTCGAAAGTTCGGGCCGCCGGCTTGAGAGGCCGATGCGGTACCCACAAGCTGGGCACTTTGCGGTACTGGGTGTCTATCCGGATTGCGCCCTGGCTTTTCAGGCTGTTGGCGATGGGCAGAAACTCCTTGTGGAACGCCCGGCGCAAGTCGTCCTCCAGCGGTTCAGACTGGCTTGTTTCGGGTTTAGTAACGTCCTCGTTCTCCAGCCCTTCCCCCTTGCCTTCCGGCCATTCCGGTTGCTCCTCCTTTAAGAGGATAAAGTTCCCCAAGGCCAGCACGCTCATTTCGGTGCGCATG
>JBBQUE010000389.1:0-4375 GCA_038212805.1 Bryobacterales bacterium
ATCACTCTGCGCCACACCGCCCGCAGCCGCGAAGGCTTTGCTCGCGGAGCGCTCAAGGCCGCACAGTGGATTGTGCGGCAGCATCGCCTCGGCAAACGAGGCTTCTTCCCTTTCACCGACGTTCTTTTTGGAGACCAATAACCCTATGTTTACCGGATGCGGCACCGCGCTAGTTACTCCATTCCACAAGGATGGCTCACTCGATGAGCCGGCCATGCGCGCCTTAGTGCGCCGCCAAATCGATGCGGGTATCGATTTCCTGGTTCCCTGTGGAACCACTGGCGAGAGTCCTACACTCTCCCGAAAAGAGCACCTCCGCGTGGTGGAGCTTACTTTGGCGGAAGCGAAAGGCAAGGTCCCGGTGCTCGCTGGCGCGGGCGGTTACAACACCGCCGAGGTCATCGAATTGTCACGGGAGTTGCTAAAACTGGGAACTGACGGCATTCTGTCCGTTACTCCCTACTATAACAAACCAACCCAGGAAGGCCTCTACCAGCATTATCGGGCGATCGCGTCCGCTGTGCCGCTGCCTATCATTGTTTATAGCGTTCAGGGACGCACCGGCTGCAATGTGGAACCCCACACCCTAAAAAGGCTCGCCGAAATTCAAAACATCGTTGGGGTGAAGGAGGCGTCGGGGAATATCAGCCAGATGGCGTCTGTAATCCATCAGGTGCCCGCTCACTTCCTGGTACTTTCCGGGGACGATGCCATTACGATTCCGTTAATCGCCCTGGGTGGAAAGGGAATCATCTCGGTAGTCTCAAATGAGATCCCCGGAGAAATGACGCAACTGGCGCGGCTGGCTCTGGCCAACGATTTCGCGGGTGCGCGTGAGATACAAAGGAAGTACCTTCCCCTGATGGAGATGAACTTCGTGGAGTCTAACCCGCAGCCGGTCAAGGCAGCCATGGCGCTGATGGGCCTGTTGGAGCCGGTTTGGCGTCTGCCCATGGTGCCGCCGTCTGAAGCCAACGCGGCCAGAATCGGAAAGGTTTTGGAAACCCTGGGGATGACTGCGCGGAGCGTGCATGCAAGCTGAACTGGAATACTTCTTCGACAACAAGCCCGATCAGTACCCCAAGGAAGCCCATGAAGCATTCGCGGAGTTGATCCGCGGGCTGAACTCAGGAAAGATTCGCGCGGCCGAACCCGACCCCACCTCGCCCACCGGATGGAAGGTGAACGCCTGGGTAAAGAAAGGTATACTCCTCGGATTCCGTTTCTCCTCAGTGGTGGATTGTTCCATCGACCGGGAGCGGCAGCCATGGTTCGATAAGTCCGCTTACCCGGTGAAACAGATCGGCGCGGAGGACGGCATCCGGATAGTTCCGGGTGGTTCCAGTATTCGCAACGGCTGCTATGTGGGCCGCGGAGTAACGTGCATGCCCCCCATGTACATCAATGTTGGCGCTTATGTGGGGAACGGGACGATGGTGGATTCCCACGCATTGATTGGCAGTTGTGCCCAGATTGGCCAGAATTGCCACATTTCGGCAGCGTCCCAGATTGGCGGCGTCCTGGAACCGGTAGGCGCTTTACCCGTGATCATTGAGGATGAAGTAATGGTGGGCGGGAACTGCGGAGTGTATGAGGGCGCGGTGGTTAAGAAGCGCGCCGTGCTGGGAACCGGAACCATCTTGAACCGGTCCACTCCGGTGTATGACTTAGTCCGCGGAGAGATCTATCGGGCCACCGCCGATCAACCCCTGGTTATCCCCGAAGAGGCCGTCGTCGTAGCCGGTTCGCGGGCCATCACCCACGGAACCGGCAAGGATTGGGGACTCTCACTGTACACGCCAGTCATCGTAAAGTACCGGGATTCGAAGACGGATACTCGTATCCAACTTGAGGATTTCCTGAGGTAATACAGATTTCTTCACAATAATTCCCACAGGGGCTTCCCTTGAAGTGTAAATACACTTATGATGTAGAACAGATAGGAGACCGACCTTGCGAGAAATTGGAAGTATCATCAAGCAACTGGAACAACAGAAATCCGCGATCGAACGAGCGATTGGTGCGTTACGTGAAGTCAGCCAGGCCCCCGGTGAAATGCCGGCCGGCATTAAAGAGAAAGCCGCTCCTAAGAAGCGGCGGATGAGTCCCGAAGGCCGGAAGCGGATCGGAGACGCTGCACGGCGCCGTTGGGCAGCCCTGAAAGCAGCCAAAGAGGCCGAAGAAGGCTCGGGCAAGCGCCGGCCAGGCCGCAAAGCAGCTCCCGTTACTGAGTAATCGCTTTCTTAAGACAATCCAACGTGGCCCGGGCAGATTGCTCCCAGGTAAAGTTGGAAGCACGGCGGCGGCCAGCCTCAATGAGGCTGCCATCTTCAATGACTCGGATGATTGCTTCGCGCATGGCGCGATCGTCTTCCGGGTCGAAGAAGATTACACAACCGTCGGCAATTTCGCGAAGTGGGGGAATGTCGGAGCAGGCCACCGGAACCCCGGCGGCCATGGCTTCTAACACCGGCATTCCAAAGCCTTCAAACTTAGAAGGATACAAAAAAGCCCGAGCCTCGCAGAAGAGATCGTAGAGTTCTTCCCGGGGAACCCAGCCCGTAAAGCTGATATTCCTTCCCGCCTGTCTTTCCAGTTCATCCGCGGCAAACCCACGTAACCCAGTGATTACAAGGCGCGGAAGGTCAGGATAGTTCCCATACACCCGAATGAGCCTCTCCAAATTCTTGTGCGGGTGTAACGTGGATACGCACAGTAAGTAGTCAGCGGGCTGGCGCTGTTCGGCAATACGGAAGAACTGCGGCTCCACTCCATGGTGTATGACCGTCGAGGGCACTCCGTAGAAGTGCTGTAAGTCTTCAGCCGTTGCGCGCGAGACTGCAATCAGCGCGCGGGACCGGCGGACGGACAACCACAACAGCAACCGCCAGAACGGAAGATCGAACCATCGAAAGTATTCCGGGTGGCGTTTGTGCTGCAGGTCATGAAACACCGTAACGCTGGGGCACGGAGACCATGCCGGGCAGGTAAACCCTGGATTCAAAAGGACATCCAGACATAATCTGCGCGCCGCCAGAGGCAACCCGGTCTGCTCCCAAAGAATTCGGGCCGGCCGGAATGTGGCGCGCACTGGCTGGGGCGCGGGGTGAAAGTTTGCCTGCGAAGGAACTAAATCCGCCTGAGTCTCACGATTAGTGAAAATGAAGTACTGGTTCTCCGCGTCTATCGCCGCCAACCCGCGCAGCAGCTCTCTTAAGTAGATTTCGGTGCCGCCCACCCCGCCCGGGATGAGATACAGCGCGTTGACGCCAATCCGCATGAGTTACCGGCGGCGCGAGAGTTCGCTGAGTCCCTGGCTGGCAAGTTGATTCTGCGGATCGATCTGGAGCGCATGCCGGTACTCCACGGCCGCTCCGGCCTTGTCGCCTCGCATGGCATTGATGCGGCCGCGATAGGCATAGATCATCACATAATTTGCGTCAATCCTGGCGGCGGCCTCCAGGGAATCCAGCGCTTGGGGGAACTGGTTGAGCTTGGCATACTCGCGTGCAATTTCAGTATAGATGTGCGCTGTTGGGCCCATCGCCAGCGCCTGTTGCAGGCGGATGAGCGCTTCGTTGGAGTTCCCGGCGCAGTCCGCGGCCAGCGCCCAGTCCACTAACAGCGCCGCGGTAGGCGGTTCCAATGTGGCTGTTTTGGCGAACTGACCGGCGGCCTCAGCACACTTGCCGGAGCTGTAATAGGCCGCTGCGAGCTGAAAACGCGGGCGGACTTTAGCGGGCGATTTCGCCACGCTATCCGTCCACATCGCGACGGCATCGCCCCAGAGTTGATTACGGCTGTATGCCAAACCCGCCTCCACCAGTAATACCGCACTCAGAACCATCAGTAATGTGGACCGGCTGGCTTTCCAGAATTGCAACAACCCGATTGTGATGAATAGAAGTCCGATGAAGGGCAGATACATACGGCGCTCGATCAACGTATCACGGATCGGCACAAACGATGACGTGGGGGAGAGCAACAGCAGATAGGTGAAAACGCCGTAGGATATCAGCGGATAGCGCTTGCGCCACCACCAGGCCGCGCCGGTCAGCAGAACTAATCCGATCAGGCCGATGATTGCGCCGTAATCGAATAAAGTCCTGGAGATAGGATAGTCGTGATCGATGTTTTGTCCGAAAGGCCAGAGATAGAACAGGACGTAGCGCCAGATCGCACGGCACTGTGTATAGAAGTATTGATACCACGGCAGATCCTTCATGCCGAAGCCCGCGCTGGTGGAAGTACTGAGTACCCGGGCTACGTATACCACTGCTACCGCAGCGCCTGCCAGAATTGGCACATAGAGTTTCCAGTTCCTGCGGATGCCCTGGAACGAGAATCCGGGGTTCCAGAAATAGTCGGTGAGCAG
>JBBQUE010000390.1:0-4364 GCA_038212805.1 Bryobacterales bacterium
AAGGCAAAAGACTTGGAACTTTACTACAAAAGCCCGGCCGGCAAACTGGCCCTCAGGTTTCGCCCATGAACGTAGCCGACCTGGAAACGCCCGCTCTGGTGATCGATCTGGACGTGATGGAGCGCAACCTGCAACGCGCCGCCGATTACGCGCGGGAGTACGATCTGCGTCTGCGCCCCCATACCAAAACCCACAAGACCACGGCCTTGGGACGCCAGCAGTTGGACCGGGGCGCCGCCGGTCTGACCGTGGCCAAGGTGAGCGAGGCGGAGGTAATGCTGGCATCCGGCACCCCGGACCTGCTGGTGGCCTATCCCGTGATCGGCCGCAAGAAGCTGGACCGGCTGATGCAGGTGGCGGCCAAGACCAGGCTGACCGTTTCCCTGGACAGCCCCTTCGCCGCGCGGCAACTTTCCGACGCCGCCCGCCAGGCGCAGGTGGAAGTGGGCGTTCTGGCCGAGATGGATGCGGGGTTGGGCCGCGTAGGTGTCGCTCCGGGTCCCGATCTGATCGAACTGGTGCGCGGAATCACCCGGCTGCCCTGGCTGCGCTGGGAAGGCATTGGGTTTTACCCGGGACATATTAAGATGCTGGACGAGGAAGGCCATCAGGCGATCGAGGCTTTAGGGTTGTTGGTCGGGTCCGTGGTGCGGGATCTGAAGCAGGCCGGGTTCACGCCCGGTATCGTCAGCGGCGGGTCCACCCCGGCATTGTTTCAATCCCACTTAGTGACGGGAGTGAACGAAATCCGGCCTGGCACGTATATTTTCAACGACCGTAACACGATGCTGATGGGTGCCTGCACGCTGGAGGATTGCGCTGCCTCCATTCTGACCACCGTGGTTTCCACCGCGAAAAAAGGGCAGATGATCATCGACGGCGGATCGAAGACGTTCTCCTCTGACCGTCCGGTTACCGGCACTGAGGTCAGCTTCGGACTCCTGACCGAGGCCCCCGAAGCTGTTTTCACCAAGATGAATGAGGAGCATGGGTATGTTGATATCCGCCGCGTGAAGCGCGATTTTGTGATCGGCGACCGCGTGCGGGTGATTCCGAACCACGTCTGCGTGGCAGTGAATTTACATGAGCGCATTTACGGGATCCGCGGCGACCAGGTGGAGCACACCTGGACCGTGGACGCCCGCGGCAAGCTCCAATAGCTATTCGAAATGGGGCGTCACGCCCAGGTTGTACATCAGGAACGAATAGACGTCAGCCGTCTGCTCGATGGCCTTCGTGGTGTTGCTGGCTCCATGCCCGGACTTGGTATCGATACGGATCAGCACCGGGTGATCCTTGCTGGCCTTCGCCTGCAGCGTCGCGGCATATTTAAAGGAGTGCGCCGGCACTACGCGATCGTCATGATCCGCGGTAGTGATCAGCGTCGCCGGATACTTTCCGCCCGCCTTGATATTGTGCAGCGGCGAGTATGCCGCGATGGCCTTGAACTCGTCCGGGTTGTCGCTGGATCCGTAATCGGCAATCCAGTTCCACCCGATCGTGAATTTCTGGAACCGCAGCATGTCCATCACGCCAACCTGCGGAATCGCCACGCGGAACAATTCCGGACGCTGATTCATCACCGCGCCCACCAGCAAGCCGCCGTTGGAGCCGCCGTTGATGGCCAGCTTGGCGGACGAGGTGTACTTATTCGAGATCAGCCATTCGGCGGCGGCAATGAAGTCGTCAAACACGTTCTGTTTCTTCAGCTTCATGCCTTGTTCGTGCCACTTCTCGCCGTACTCGCCCCCGCCCCGCAGATTGGCGGATGCATAAACAAAACCCTGCTCCAGCAGCGCCAGCCGCAAGGAGTTGAACGTTGGAGGCGTGGTGATGTTAAACCCTCCATAGGCATAGAGCAGGGTGGGGTTCGTTCCATCCAGTTTCAGCCCTTTCTTATAGACCAGGAACATGGGGATCCTGGTGCCGTCCTTGCTGGGGTAGAAAACCTGCTTGGTTTCATACTGGTCCCGGTTGAACGAGGGAATGTCAGGCGAACGGAAGACGGCGCTTTCGCGGGATGCAATATCGTACCGGAAAATGGTGGGCGGATAATTCATCGATTGGTAGGAGTAAAAAACGAACTTGTCGTCATGATTCCCCCCAAAACCATCCGCGGTACCCGCGCCGGGCAGTTTGATTTCGTTCTCCAGCTTGCCATCCATGGAATAAACGTAGGTCCGGGTAGTAACGTCTTTCCGGTAGCTGGCGAACAGCTTCCCACCGGCCGGCCGCACGGTCTCAATCGGCTCAGTCTTCTCTGGAATCAAGTCCTTCCACGGTGACTTGGCGTTGGCCGGATCGAAAAGGGCGATGCGATAGTTGGGTGCGCCTTGGTTGGTCTCCACCAGGAACTTGCCTCCCGCGTGATCGACTACCGTGTAGTGGTCGTTCGTAATCTCAGACACAATGGCGTGGAAGGTCTTTTCGGAGGCCGTCAGATCCCGGTAGAAGACTGCGTTGCCATCTTTGCCCTTGCCCCGGTCCGATACGTAAAGGATGGCGAACCGCTCATCCTCTGTAGTGTCCACGTTATGGAAGCGCTGCGGATTCGCCTTGTCCTCATATACCGGTTCATCAGCCGATTGATCCGTGCCTACGCGATGGTAGTACACCTTCTGAAACTCATTTTTCGACGACAGATCGTGCCCGCCCTCGGGCGCGTCGTACCGGCTGTAGAAAAACCCCGGACCAGCCCAGGCTAGACCGGAGGCCTTCAGCCATTCCAAATGATCGGGAAGCTGCTTCCGGGTGGCAATTTCCAGTACATAGGCCTCCTGCCAATCTGACCCGCCCTTTGAAACACCGTAACCTAAATAGCGTCCATCTCGTGAGAGCGCAACAGCCCCTAACCGGCTGGTGCCATCGGCTGAAAGTTTATTCGGGTCCAGCAGGATCTCGGGCGTGCCACTCAGCCCTTTCTGAATGTAGAGGACGCTTTGATTCTGGAGACCGGTGTTCTTAGAAAAAAAATAGTTTTCGCCTCGCCTGGAGGGGGCACTGTACTTGGGGTAATTGAACAGCCGCTCCAGACGATCCTTCATCTGCTTGCGATAAGGGATCTTGTCGAAGTAAGCGAAGGTGACCTTATTTTGCGCCTCTACCCATTGGGCCGTCTCGACTGAGTGATCGTCTTCCAGCCAACGGTAAGGGTCGGCGATCTTGACGCCGTGATAATTGTCCACCTGGTCGGTTTGGCGAGTCATCGGATAATTTAAGGTTTCGGCCGGGACGGCGCAATTCATAAGGATTGAGATTGTGAAGGCAGCAGTCAGAACTTGTCTAAGCATGGCGGACGGTATTCAGCCTCTCGGAAGATTTCTTGACGTAATGATAGCATCGGGCCTTGTGGTGGCCCGGTCTAAGATAATAGAGTAGTTCAATCGTAGTTGAGTGATAAAAAAGGAGAAATAGATGACAAAAAACAAAACGACTGGCTTGATGGGCACTGCGCTTTTGGCGGTCGCCGTTATGGGTGCGATTCCGGTCCTAGGGCAGGCCCAGACTGTAACGACATTTTCAATTGAACGGGCTTTGCAATTGACAAGCCTTTCGAGCGTGATTACGCCCACTCTGCCGCCCTCGTCAGTGGCGTTGCTCACCGCTGGCTCGGTCGAATTGCGGGAACGTCTGATCTACAATCCCGGGTTGAACATGCTCACATCGACCATTTTTACCGTGCCCTCCGGCTCCCCGCTTCCTACTCCCCTCTCGATTGATGTAACCCAGCAGACCCTTTCTCAGCTGGTTATCAGCGTGGACCGGGTATATGTTGGAACCAAACCGGTGCCCAGCATCATGTTCGTTGGTAGCGTGGGAACCAGCAGTGCTACTCCTTACGGAGTTCCATTCGGCGCGCCGGCCATCGTCAGTGCGGGTTACACCATGGACATGCCCGCTAAAATCTCCCAGGTTATCCACAGCCTGGCTGGCGTTCTTACTATCTACAGCCCCAGCGCCGCCGGATCCATCATCGTAACCCAGCCCGCAGTCACCCCGGGTGGCGGTGGCGGTACCTCGCCGAATCCCACCGTCGTACTTGGGCAGGCTACTTTCACCACCACGGTCCGGCAGGCCCGCTTAGATGCATCCGGCTCCACCGATCCGAATGGCCTGGCGCTGACATACCTGTGGACTTCCGGGCCGCCCACGGCCCTCATCATCAACCCCACCAGCCCCACTCCGGATGTTCAGTTTGATAGCGGCTTCGGGTTGTACACCTTCACGGTGACGGTGACGAACAGCAAGGGCATCAGCTCCACCGGTACCGTATCCGTGCAGTATCTTGGCCGTTAGTTCCACTCGCTGCGCTTTTCTTCAGGGCCTGGGACTAGCATCCCGGGCTCCTTCTTTTTTTCAGCCTA
>JBBQUE010000391.1:0-4357 GCA_038212805.1 Bryobacterales bacterium
CGGGATGTCCTTATCGAACCCGCCCGTGTGCTGCAACAACTGGCGCACCGTCACCTGCCGCATACGCGGATCCAGCGTAAACCCAGGTGCCGGAGTAATCGCCGGAATCAGGTCCATGAACTTCGCATCCAGGCTCAGCCGCCCTTCCTCCACCAGCTTCAGAATCGTCATCCCGGTCAGAGTCTTCGAAATACTGGCCTGCCGGAAAATCGAAGTGGGCTGTGCGGGAATGCCGTTTTCCCGGTCGGCATATCCCAAGCCCCGCGCGTATACCAGGCGCCCCGCGTCGGTGATGGCCAGCGACGCGCCCGGGATCGACCACTTCTGCATGATCGCCTTCAAAGCATCTTCATAAGGTTTCAACGCCGGCGCGTCCGGCCCCGTCACCGGAATGGGCGCAACTTGGGCCAGCGCCCGGCAGGCGAAGGCGATCAGCAACAAAATAGGGCGAATTGTCATTAGCTTATCTTTCTTTAGACTAGGCTATCCTATCCTATCCGGAGAGGCGCGTAACCTGCGAACCGGCGCGCTGGAAGATTGTGAGTACTGGCCGCCGGATCAAATATTTCTAAAAAAGACAAAACCCGCGCATCTTCAAAGGGAAGAACCGCGCGATGTATCGACGTATGCGAAACCGGCCCAGGCGGCGACGAGGATGAAATACGTTCTGGTAAGCGGTGCTCTTGTGGACGGGACGGCGTTTATCCGGGCAACCCAATACGCGCTTCAACCAACAAGTGATTCGATGGTCCCGGGGGCATTCCCTTCCAGGCGATTATTCACGAAGATATAGGACGGTTCACGCAGATCGCGCGCGCGCTGGATTACCTCGCGGATGGCCTGGCGCGTTTCCGGATTGGGGTCCTGAATTTCGCGATAAGGCGCGAACGCTTCCACGGCTTTCTCATAGGGCCGGCCCCGCCGCAGTAGCGCTCGCACCACGGTGAAAGGGGCGCTGAAGACTCCGGGCAGTTGTAGCTGACGATCCAATTCCGGCATGCGCGACCAGGCGTTCAGCACGTGCGCGATTCCATGTTCCCGCAGGCAGGCGAAGTATTGCGGAACAAGAAAATCCTCGTTCCGCACTTCAATGGCGTAGCGAAACTCACGCGGCAGCCTCTCCAGAAACGCATCCAGCGCTTCCAGAAAATCGTCCACCGGCATTGCCATATGGCCAAACTCAAAGATCAGCACTGGCACGCGTCCGCGATAAGGCATCAACAATCCCAGGAAAGCCGCCTCAAACAACGCCGCATTCAGGAACGATGGGTTGGAATCCCCAGCCCGCGCGCCGTACCGGGGATGGATGGGAAACACCTTGGCGGTGATCTCTTCGGGAACTTTGAACGCGAACCGTAGCGCCGGGCCGGCACTCAGGAAGAGCTTCCGCCAGAACGCTTCCGACGGGAACTGGTAGAACGAGAAATCTCCGCAAACGATCGGAAACGTGGCTGCGTATTCCGCCAGACATTCTTCTTCGAAGCGCCTCTTCGAAAACTTGCCGCGCACGCGATAGTTGGCCGTTTCGTAGATTTGATCCAGCCAGCCTTCATACTTCCAGGAACTGCCGCCAATCAGGACGCCTTCCGCCGCCAGCGCAGCTAAGTTCCGTTGCAGAAGGGCGCGGTCAAACCCGCCGGGCATGTCTTCGAACAGCGATAGAGTACCCACCAATGGGCCTAAAAAGCGTGCGCGACGCGATACCCGTAAGGGTCCGCACCGGCTTCCAGCACGCCATCGGGCAGCACTTTGATCATTACCGGAGCGGCCCCGCTGGCCCAGCGTGAGCGGGAACCCACCACGTGGCCGCGCGCCGCCAGATCGGCCGCGGTGCCGATGGCGATCCTCTCGTCCAACAGCAGATCCCCCAGGTTCCAGGCGTGATTATCGAAGCTGGAGATCAGGTGCCGGGTCTGGAACCGGGGCGCTTCCACCGCCGCCTGGGCGTTCATCCCGAACTCCAGAACATCCAGCAGAACCTGCAACAGGCTCTGTTCCTGGTTGTCGCCGCCGGGTGTGGAGAGCGCCAGATAGGCCTTGCCGTTCTGCGTTACCAGAGTGGGGCTCAGCGTTACTCGCGGACGTTTGCCGCCCGCCAGTTCATTCGGTGAACCAGGAATCAGCAGGAAGCTCTGAGCGCGCTCCGTGAGCGGGATCCCGGTGTCGCCCGCGATTACCGATGGCAGCCACGCGCCCGACGGTGTAGCCGAAAAAACCATCCCATCCTTGTCCATGGCGTTCACGCACGTGGTGTCGCGCGCCATCAGGGCGTCATCGATCTTGTAAAATGCGGTCTCGGTTTCAGATGGATGCTTGGCTTTCTTGCCGTTGATGGTTCCCGGCACGAATGCCAGCGAAGCATGTTCGCTAATCAGCTTGCGGCGGTCGGCTGCGTAGGCTTTCGAAAGCAGAACATCGCCGGGAATCTGGTTGAACTTAGGATCGCCATAGTAGGCGTCGCGGTCGGCATACGCCAGCTTCAGCGCTTCCACTTCGCGATGGATGGTCTCCGCCGTGTTGTAGCCTGACGCCCGCAGGTCGAACCCTTCCAGGATGTTCAGCGCTTCCAGCATGGACGGGCCCTGGCTCCAGAAGCTCGGCTTGTACACCGTATACCCGCGGTAGGTGGTGGAAACGGGCTCTTCCAACTGCAGCTTGAAGGCGGCCATGTCTTCATACCGCAGCAGGCCCCCGTTCGCTTTGCTGAAGGCATCGATCTTGTGGGCGATCTCTCCGCGGTAGAAGTAATCGCGCACGGCGTCGATGGCTGTCTTGCGGTCCGCGCCCTTATCCAGCGCGGCTTTTTCCGCGGCCACCATGGATCGCAATGTGCGGGCCAGATCCGGCTGCCGGAAAATTTCCCCCGGGGCGGGCACGTGGCCGTTGGGCGTGAACGTGCGCGTGGACTCGGGCCAGCGCTCGAAGAACGCACGGCTGCGCGCGATGGCACCGGAACGCATCTCGTCGATCGCCATGCCGTCGGCCAGTTCAACGGCGGGTCCGGCGATCTCGCCGAATGATTTCGTACCGAACTCGCGCAACGCCAGCAGCCCGGCGTCTACCATGCCCGGTACCAATGCGGGCATCAGGCCGGCCACGGGAACGAACCCACGCAGGCCGCCGGGGTCCATGCTCATCACCTCGTACGGCTGCGGACGGCGCTTGCGAAAGAAATCCGCGCTGGCCATTTGCGGCATGGTGCCCACGCCCGCGATGGAGAACACCTTGCCAGCCTTCGTCTTGATCAGAATAGGGGCCTCGCCGCCCATGCCGAAGTGCGAGAACTCGGTCACGGAGGCGGCAAACATGGTGGAAACGCCCGCATCCACGGCGTTGCCGCCATGAAAGAACGCGTTCATCCCGGCTTGCGCGGCATACTCGCTGCCAGCCGCAACCGCACCATGGATACCTCGCGTGGCTTGCCGGACGGGGCGCTCAGGCTCCTTTCTTTGGGCCGAGCAGGGGAGCGTCGCGAACAGAAGGAGGAAGCTAAGTTGGCGCTTCATATGAATAACCCAAGTATAGTCGGATAGCTGGCTGCAGCCGGCCGCTTGGCTTTTTCTGAAGCGCGATCTGCTCTTGGGTCCGCCAGCATCCCGTGTTCCCGATAATGGTGAGGGTTCGTGAACATCGCGGCGGCGAAAGACATGGTCGGCGTTCCGGTGTTATCCACCGGAAAGAGTTCGCCGAATTGCGGGAGGATGGAATGCGATTGGGCCGATGCGGTTCCATACGGGGTCCGATAGCCAGCCGGCTACTTCTACCCGTATATCAGTCCGGAAAGCTACATTCCAGGCGAGAACTGGAATTACAACCGCTCTTTCCTGTCTGATATGACGCCTTTTTATTTTTCCGGAGCACGCGTTCAGATCTTTCCAACGGACAAGATCAAGACCGAGTCCTGGATCATGAACGGATATCAGACGTATGGAAAGTGGAGCAAGTACAATCCAGTAGGGTTGTCCACCTACTGGCGCCCGACTCGCCTCGAAAGCGATTCCACAGCGACGATAGCATTCTCGTTCGTTATTTCAACCGTCCGCAATCCGCCGGGATTTCGAAGATAGCGCTGACTCTGAATACCCACTTTGGGAACGAGCGGGACGGCGTTAACCCGTTTCCTGGACGCAAAGAGTGGTTTAAGCAAGATCATCTGGCTTGGGCCTTCCGGGCCAATGGAGTAACCAACCCTGGCCGCTACCTGGCTTACGCTCCGACAGCTTCCGGATTCCTGCCGGGACCGGACAACTACAGCCTTAAGCTGTGGGATCTGATTTCTACGTTTGACGTCATGCCCACGGATTTTCCGCGGGCCGCGGCGGCACGACTTCGCCGGATGGTTTCCATGGGACGCCAG
>JBBQUE010000392.1:0-4352 GCA_038212805.1 Bryobacterales bacterium
AGGACCACACGTGGCTGGATGAGAGCGCGCCGTAAATATAATAAGGATCTTTGCGGACCATGCCGACCTGCGACACGGAGTTTCCAACCCGGTTGAGGACAACGCCGGGGACCAGAAGGCGGTAGTCCTGGGGGTTCCGCCCAAGCGTTGGCAAACTTACCACCTGCCGGTTCTCGATGGTTCCCGAGAGCGTTCCATTTTCGGTTTCCAACAACGGGGTCAGCGCCTCAACGTTCACGGTGTCAGTGACCTGTCCGGTTTCCAGGGTGACGTCGATCCGGATTTGACGGCTCATTTCGAGGCCGATATTATCCCGCATGAACTTCTTGAACCCCGCCACCTCGCCTTCAAGTTTGTAGGCGCCCGGCTGGAGGAAGTTGAAGAGGTAGGCCCCTGCGCCATCGGTGCTGGTGTCGGTCTTCACCCCGGTACGGGTGTTCGTGATTGCGACCTTGGCGTGTGGAACCACGGCACCCGTGGCATCAGTGATTGTTCCCAGAATGGACCCGGTATTGCCTTGGCTAAATAGCAGGGCGGAAGAGCAAACGGATACCAAGAGAAGCTGGACTGGACGCGACATAAATTTCATCCCCCGGACGAACGTGGAAAATTCTATCACCTTTTTCCGCGGTGGTAAAGCAGTGTGGGTTGAGGCAATTGTTCGAGCTTTTTCAGGATCTGAAATTGCGCGAGCGCTTGCTCGGCGTTCGCCCGCTCCCCCAGATTTCGGTACGCCTGCGCCAGGTGAAAGGCGGCCGGAGCGTAATCGGGCCGTAGACGCAGGGCGGTTTCAAGCGGCGCGACGGCACCCTGGGAATCCCCCCGTAGCAGCAGCGTCTTGCCGAGCAAGGCGTGCGCGGCGGCAAACTTGGGATTCCGCCGTATCGCCTCCGTCACCAGTGCCTCAATCCGGACGGTATCCCCCTTGAGACCATCGAGCGCAGCCGCCTGGAAGTAGGCGCCGCGATAATCGACCGGTTGGCGGGCGAAATAGCCCGACGCGAGAGGATTGAGATCGTCGAAGCGCTTGGCTTGAAGATAAACGGTGGCGAGCGCGTCGAACGCAATGGGGTAATCCGGCCTTCGCGCGAGGCTGGCAAGCAGTTCAGCCTCGGCTTCCGGATAGCGGCCAAGATCCTTCAAGGCAAGCCCTTTGCCCAGCCGGGACAAGAAGGAATCAGGCAGGATGAGAAGCGCTTCCGAAAACACCTCGAGCGCTGCTTGCGGTGTATTGTGGCTGAGAAAAATCTGGCCGAGTTGCAGATGTGCGGCCTCCATGCGGGGATCCAGCGCCAGCGCCGCTTCAGCCTGCTCCACCGCCCTACCTGGATCTTTCAAACCATCGTGAGCTCGTGAAGCCAGCAAGTGGCTGCGAGCCGAGGGCGGGACCCGCGCAAGCGCATCCAGGGCTTGGCGAAAGCTACTTTCCGCGATAAGCTTTTCTGTGGCGGCAAGCGCATCTTCCGCGGATCCGGCGGCAGAGCCGGCGCAAAGAGCCAGTCCGACAAGTATGCAGGCAGTGAGCTTCCACACAACCCGGATTGTATCGCTCGCGGCGCTGGCAGTGCGACTGGCCACCGCGCAGGGTGACTGCAAGGAATGCCATCGCCAGGAAGCGGAAAGGCACGCCGCGACTAATCACGCACGGTCTCTACGGCGCGTGACCACTACCGAGTTCGCCCGCGCACTTCCCGGCGCTCCGATCGGCGAAGCTCGCGGCGGATTTCTGCTTTCTTATTCGCCCACCGGAGAGTCCCTGGATGTGTCGGCCCAACGCGGCCGCGAGTCTGTCAACGCGCGAATCGATTGGGCCTTCGGTGCTGGCGATCAAGGGGTGACCCCGGTGGCCCGGATCGGCTCCAGGTGGTTCGAGCATCGAATCAGTTATTACAGCAAGGCCGGCCGGTTCGATCTCACTCTGGGTCATCAACCCGGCATTTCGCGTTCGGCCGAGGCCGCGATTGGAATCGAACAAAACGAAGCCACCATTCGCTCCTGCTTCGGATGTCACGCCAGTGCGACGGCGAAGTTGGACGAGATCCGGCCCGGAGTTGAATGCTTGCGCTGCCATCCCGCGGGAGGAGATCATATGGTCAATCCGCGCAAGCTGAGTGCCAGGAAGCAGGTTGGCCTTTGCGCCGAATGCCATCGTCTTACGCCTCCTACCAGGGATCCTAGCGATCTTTTAAACGTCCGCTTTCAGCCACTCCGGCTCGCGAAGAGCAAATGCTATCGCGCCGGCCTGACCTGTTCCACCTGCCACCCGGCGCACGAGAACGCACGGCGCGAAGATAACGGTTTTTACAGGGCGAAGTGCGTTGGCTGCCACACAGCACCCCACCGTAAGGACGATTGCATCCCCTGTCACATGCCGCGATCCTCACCCGCACCCTACCTGTCGTTCACCGACCACTATATTCGCTGAACCGGGAACCTCGGGGATTCGCATGAGGCTCCGTGATTGCAGCCGGATCAGTACGGGCCATCGCCAGCTTCACACAACCGGACTTCCGGCCAGGACATGGCTGGGCGGACTGGTCGTACCCGGCTAGCTCTTGCACGTCTATGCGCAGGCCTTGGGGCATAGGGTCCCGGGGGTCTATGCTATCGGGGGGGAAACGAAGCCGTGTCGACTGCAACCATCGTGCCGGTGAACGAATACCTCAGTACAAGCTATCGCCCGGACCGCGAGTATCTGGATGGCGAGGTCTTGGAGAGAAACGTGGGCGAAAGGAATCACAGTAAGCTGCAGGCCCGGTTAATCGTCTATTTGAGCCAACTTGCGCCGCCGGGAGGGATTCACGTTTTTCCGGAACAACGGGTACAGGTCACTCCTTCGCGTTTGCGGGTTCCGGATGTGACCGTGGTGGCCGGACCGGAACCTGAGGAACAGATCCTGACTTCACCCCCGTTCCTGTGTATCGAGATCCTTTCGCGGGACGATCGCATGCCGGAAATGCAGGAGCGGATCGACGATTATTTGCGGTTCGGCGTGCGGTATGTTTGGGTACCGGATCCGCGATTGAAGCGGGCGTTTGGGTATACCGGGAATGGGGTCAGTCAGCCGGTGAGTGAGGTGTTGGAGACGGAGAATCCCGCTTTGGCGGTTCCCCTCGCGACGCTGTTCGCTTGACGGATGGTCTCAGGCGGATCTGGAGCCGGACGGGCGCGGGCTGTCAATGGGCGGTGTGTATTCCAATGGCGCCGCGCTGGCGACCGGGAGAGTAAAGCAAATTGTGGTTCCCTGATCGGGCTGCGATTCAGCCCAGATTCGGCCACCTTGGGCTTGGACGATGCGCCGGCAGATTGTCAGGCCAACGCCGGTCCCCGAGTAAGTTTGGGCAGTGTGTAAGCGCTTGAATGGCTCGAAGATTGTCAGTGCATACTTGGGATCGAAGCCGATGCCATTATCGCGGATTGAGATCACCCATTCGGCCCCCTTCTGCTCAGCGCTAATGTGAACCACGGGGGCTTGGTCGTACTTTCGATATTTCACGGCATTCCCAATCAGGTTTTGAAACAAGCGCACCATCTGTCCGCGATCCACGGACAGTGTGGGCAGAGGATCGTGAGTGACGGAGGCGCCGCTTTCCTGGATGGCCTGCTCCAGGTGGGTAATCGCAGACTCTAAGTCCTCATCCAAGGCGATGGAGGATGGCCGCTGCTCTTCCGTGGTGAAGCGCGCATAGGTGAGCAGATCCCGGACCAAGCCGGTCATGCGAGTTGACGCACTGACGAGAAACTGCAAGTACCGGTCAGCCTCGGCATTGAACTTGCCTGAGTAATCCTGGGCGAGCAGTTGGGCGTACAGGCTCATGGTCCGCAGCGGCTCCTGCAGATCATGGCTGGCGACGTATGCAAATTGCTCCAACGCGGAATTGGATTCGGTCAGGGAATCCTGCAACTGCTTGCGGGCCGTTTCATCGCTCAGGATTTTGGCAAAACCGATCAAGGCGCCCTTCTCATCGCGGATGGCATTCATGTATCCGTTTGCGAAGAACTCGCTTCCATTCTTATGCCGGTGCCAGCGGATGTCGGTGGCGCTTCCGTTCTCCTGGGCCAATCGCATTTCGGAATCGCATACGTCGGCCGCCTGCGATTCAGGCGTGAAGATCATACAGGCATGGCGGCCGATCCATTCCTCTTCGGTATATCCCAGAAGGCTTTCCACGCCTGCGTTCCATGAGGTGAGAAAACCCTGAGGGTCGATCATAAACATGGCATAGCCGCGCAGCTGGGTAACCTGCATTTTATACAGCTCGGCAGCTTGCAACGAGGACAATGGGGATGTACTGGGTAAAGCCTGGTGCATGGCCTAGTATTTCTGAAATTGCATGGAAGCTTATACTATA
>JBBQUE010000393.1:0-4340 GCA_038212805.1 Bryobacterales bacterium
GAGAAAAGCGGTGTAATCCGATCCTGATCCAAGCGCGCCGATGCGGAAATCGGCTCGCGTTCTCGCTTCCCGTCGCTCTTCCCCATGGGACCGGGCGACCTCCGCCAGGCGCAGCCGCTTTGACACCGGCATCCCGGTTTCCGGATCGGTCAAATCGCGGGCAACATCGTTGATGAAATTCTCGAGCGTGTGCGATCCTTGCACATGCAGATAGCCGCGGCTGTTGCTGTCGCTGTTGATGTAGGCAACGGCATGTTGTCTTAGCTCGTCGGCATGAGTTTCGACCCATTCGGTAGAACCAAGCAGGCCTGGTTCTTCGCCGTCCCAGAGGCAATAGATGATGGTCCGCTTGGGTTTCCAACCCTGTTTCAAGAGCTCGGAAAGAGCGCGGGCCTCTTCCATCAACGCGTTCGCGCCCGACACTGGATCGTCGGCGCCGTTCACCCAGGCATCGTGGTGATTACCGCGAATCACCCACTCATCGGGATATTGCGACCCCGGGATGCGCACAATCACGTCGTACAGAGGCTTGCGGTCCCAGTTCGATTGCACCTTAAGATGAACCGAAGCCAACCCCGGCCCGATGTGATAGGTGAACGGCAAACCGCCGCGCCATGCGGCAGGAGCCACTGGACCGCCCAGAGCTTTCAGCAGTGGTTCCGCATCGCCGTAGGACAGCGGCAGAACGGGCACTTTCGTTATCGTCTGGACCTGATCGAGCGGGAGACGTTTGGCGTCGGCGGTTGCACCCACACCGGGGGTAAGAGGGTCGCCCGGATAAACCGGCATGTCCATGACGCTTCCGCGCTGCGCTCCGAAAGACGGACGCGCTGGTCCCTTGGGGTAAACCTCCCCCATGTAGTAGCCGTCGTCACGCGGATCCGAGTAGACGATGCATCCCACCGCGCCATGCTCGGCGGCGAGTTTTGGCTTGATACCGCGCCAGGATTGCCCATACTTCGCGATCACGATGGCGCCTTTCACCGAGATGCCTAAGCGGTCGAGTTCTTCGTAATCGGCCGGGATGCCGTAGTTGACGAAAATTAGCGGAGCAGTAACATCGCCATCCTTGGAGTAAGCGTGATAAGTCGCGAGTTGCTCGCTTTTTTGATCCGTGGTCGGATCGCCGGTGAGCACTGGTTCGTCGAGCGTGGCCGTGAATTTGGTCGGCGCCATCAGCTCGACAGCGCGGCTCTTGGGGGTGGGAAACAGCACGTCGAAGGTTTCGATCTTAGCGTCGAGTCCCCACGATTTGAACTTCGCCAGCAGCCATTCCGCGTTGTCCTTGTCGTAGGGCGAACCGACATGATGCGGGCGGGCTGAGAGCCTCCGCATGTATTCCCGGAGATTGTCCGCGGTCGGAATCGCGCGGAACTTGTCTTCCCACTGGCGTTCAGTCCGTGCTGACGCGGCGGCGAAACCACGCAATGGACGAACGGGCTCCTGCGCCGATAGCAGGAGAGTGGAGACACTCAGGACGGAGATGGCGGATCGCATGGTTCATTAATTGTAGCGGCAGAAACACCTCGCGTGGAATTGCGTCCATCTCCTGAGCCATGCCTTGTATATTGTTGCTTCTCGCTCTCGCGTTTCCGCGGGTTATTTTGGCGGCGATGTTCTTTCTATCGAATTATCTCGAGAAAGCGTATCACGGCATACTGATTCCGCTGCTCGGATTTTTCTTTCTTCCAATCACCACCATCGTGTACGCCTGGTTGGTGAACAACGGGTATGCGATGAACGGCCTGAATCTGATCTGGATTTTGATCGCTGTGATGATCGATCTCGGCTCACTCGGCGGCGGTGGGTACAGCCGCCGCCGGAGATAGATTTTTGTCTTTGGCGTAGCAGATTGGATCGAGGGGACACTCGGCGCATCTTGGCTTGCGGGCAATGCACAGAGCCCGCCCGTGGAGGATGAGCTGATGTGAAAACAGGATCCAACGGTTTTCCGGAACGATCTTCATTAGGTCCAGTTCAATCTTCACGGGTTCGCTGTGCTTGGTGAGATCGAGCCGCAAGGACAAGCGCTGGACATGAGTATCCACCACTACGCCCGAGGCAATTCCGAACGCCGTACCCAGGACAACATTAGCCGTTTTACGCGCGGCCCCGGGTACGGTCAACAAGCTGTCCATGGTTTGGGGAACGCTGCCTCCAAATTCGGTGAGGATTCGCTGGGCCGCCCCGATGATCGACTTTGCCTTGTTGTTGAAAAATCCGGTGGAGCGAATATCATTGGCCATCTCGGCTTGGCTGGCGTGAGCGAAATCTTGCATTGTGGGGTACTTCGCGAACAGCCCTGGAGTCACTTCGTTCACTCGCTTGTCGGTACATTGCGCCGATAGAATGGTGGCGACGAGCAACTCCCAAGCACTGTGATGAGTGAGCGCGCAGGTGGCTTTGGGGTAAGTGCGGTCCAGAACTTCAAGGATTTTGGCCACCCGGGCGCGGCGCTCGGCTGCAGTTTTTGGCCGCGGTACTTTATTCCTTGGGATAGGCACATCGTTTATTATGGCCCGGTGCCGGCATTCTTACCTCATCTCAACGAAGCCGCGCATCCTATGGACGCTACATGGGAATTTACGAACTGCGCGCCGAGATGTTGGTGAAACGGTCTATTTCCGAGGTGTTCTCCTTTTTCAAAGACCCGAAGAATCTTGGCACTCTCACCCCTCCCTGGCTGAGTTTCAGAATCGATTCGGAACGTGTGGTGATGCAGCCGGGGGCAGAGATCGAATACCGCATCCGGTTGATGGGCGTGCCGATGCACTGGAAATCGATTATCAGCGATTACGAACCTCCGTTTCGGTTTATCGACGAACAGGCAATTGGACCTTATAAAAGCTGGCGGCACACGCATACGTTCAGCCCAACCGAGGAAGGCACGGTGGTGGTCGACCGCGTGCAGTATTCGCTCCCGCTCGGGCCATTGGGACGAATCGCACACGCCGTCCTGGTCCGGCATCAGTTGATGGCAATATTCAACTATCGCCAAAAGGCGCTCAGCGATTATTTCCACGGGGAAACGGCACGGACGCACGATCCGTCGATCAAGGTGTTACAACCCTGACATCGGTTCGCAAGTGGACCCAGTTGGGAATCTGAGCGGTTCGTCTATTTGCGTCCAGATCGACCCGCATTTCTTTGGACTGTTTGGGCCCCAATCGCGGGACTTGGGCCGTAAGCGTGAACAGCGGAGCCGCTCCGGGCGAGTCTGCCTCGGACCGGACAGCGATACGGAGACCGATGTCGTTTAACTGAGTGGATGAGTGATTCATCACCAGATATTGAACCTGGGATTGCTCGTTATGTTTCACCACCCGCAGGCCACTCACTTCAACGAAGCGGGCAAAGGGATATTCGGTTTCAGTTTCGGCATCAAAAATGGACTTCGGTATCGGTGACGCCACAGCCAGGGTAGTTGGCGCTTTACGAGCTCCGTGTTGAGCGGGCCTGTTGGGGGCAACGTCCGTGGCAGGAGTGATGAAGCGGTGGATCGAGGACGCTATCGCGAGGGAGATTACTCCCACCACCACACAGCTTATTACCCAGTGCGGGAACAAGGGACGCCGGGACTGGATGCGAATGACTTTTGGAATTGTTTCCAGGGATGGCGGCGGGACGTCAGCAGGCATCCGCGTGTTGACGCGCAAGATGGGGGGCAGCCTGGGAATCGAGAGAACGGGCGGATTGGGGAATTGAGCCGGCAAGATCTCGATGGACTGCAGATTCCAACCTTGAGCGCACGGCGAGAGCTCGGGCCAGGGCTGGGAGGGGGCCGCCAGAGCTGCGAGATTGTCACTAACGTTCGGTGGCGGAACTGCACGTTCAGCGGCAGGTTTCACACAGACGGTACAGCCGTTCTCCTCCATGGAACACTCGCGCCCGCATTCAGGACAGATCCAGCTCGTCATGCTTTTACTTTCGGCAGAAAGACGCCACAAACTTCTGAGTTATTTGTCTTAGCTGTTGAGCTAAACCCTCGTACTACTGGACGACTAAGGCGAAATCGAGCGTCAACACCAGCGCGGTCGGGGTCACCTTGATCTGCGATACGCGAAAATCCCGCAGCCGCGGCACGTACGGTGAGCCGGCCCGTTTTTCTTCGACAATGCGCCGGGCGTCGTCCAGGATTGAGTATCGGAACTGAGTGGAGAGGGTTTGGGCCATAGCCGCGCGGACGCGGCGGATGTAAAACCCGTCGCGGCCGGCGCTATCGACGCGGACCCCCTGGAACCCGACGTTTCCATCGTGAAAATAGGGAACGGCGCTGATACTCAGGTCAAAGGCATCGCCCATTCCGAGACAATATCCAAATCAGTTCTTTGCTGTGCGAC
>JBBQUE010000394.1:0-4338 GCA_038212805.1 Bryobacterales bacterium
AGTGAACAAGCTGCGCGGGACACTGAATGTCTGCGCGGTGAAGGCTCCGGGCTTCGGGTATCGCCGCAAGGCCATGCTGGAAGACATTGGGATCATGACCGACGGTCAGGTGATCATGGAAGAAACTGGCATCAAGCTGGAAGGCGTGAAGCTGGAAGACCTGGGCAAGGCCAAGCGCATCACGGTGGATAAAGATACCACCACGATCGTGGACGGCGGCGGCGCGAAGAAGGCGATTGAAGGCCGCATTAAGCAACTGCGGACCCAGATTGACGAGACCACATCCGATTACGACCGCGAGAAGTTGCAGGAGCGGCTGGCGAAGCTGACCGGCGGCGTGGCAGTGATCAAAGTGGGCGCGGCCACCGAGACCGAAATGAAGGAAAAGAAGGCGCGCGTGGAGGATGCCCTGCATGCCACCCGTGCGGCTGTCGAAGAAGGAATTGTTCCCGGCGGCGGCGTGGCTCTGCTGCGCGCGGCTGGCGATCTGGCCAAGCACAAGTTGGAAGGCGATGAGCAGGTTGGCATGGACATTGTCCGGCGCGCCTGCGAAGAGCCGATGCGCCAGATTGTGCGCAATTCCGGCCAGGAAGGGGCGATCATTGTCGGCAAGGTTCGCGACAATCCCCACCCGCATTACGGCTACAATGCGATGACGGACGAATATGAGGACCTGGTAGCGGCAGGCGTCATCGATCCAACGAAAGTAACCCGTACGGCGCTGCAGAACGCGGCTTCGATTGCGTCGCTGATGTTGACCACGGAAGCGATGATTTGCGATCTTCCGGAAGAAACGGAAGCGCCGGCTGGCCAGGACGGCCACTAAGCAGTAGTCCGCAACACATGGAGGCGGTCCGCTGCAATGGCGGGCCGCCTTCACTTTTTTACCGCGAGAATATTCCCCCTCCACCCGCACGTATATACCGTGCAAGTAATTCCATTAACCTGGGCGATCGTCGCGGGAACCATGGTTGCGCAAGCTGCCGTAATCGTTCAACTCCGCGTTCTGGATGGTGAAGCAGCCGTGCATACCACCACTTCGCGTGCCACGCGGGGCATTACCGTACAGGTTACCGACGAGACAGGCAAGCCCGTGGACGGTGCCACGGTAAGCTTTCGACTACCCGAGCAAGGCCCTGGCGGTACATTTAACGGGGGTTTGAAAACTGAAGTGGTTTCCACGCGCGCCGACGGGAAGGCCACCGTGTTTGGCATGCAGTGGAATAAAATTCCCGGGCCTTTTGAAGTTCGAATCACGGCGGTGAAAGACCAGGCGCGGGCTGGTCTGGTCAGCACGCAATACCTAAGCGACGCAGTGGCAACGGCTACCAAATCCGGGGGTACCGGAACGTTTCAGGCTTCCCACAAACCGCGGGCCAAATGGCTGATCGTGGCCGGCGCGGTAGCTCTGGGCGCAGGCGCCGGCATGGTGCTGGCGCGCTCGCATACCCCGACGGCACCCACAGCTGCCCCTACACCTGCCACCGTGATTGGCATCCCCAGCATCATCATTGGAGGCCCCAAATGAAATTCGCGCTCATGGCGTTCGGATTGGCTTCGTTTTGTCATGCCCAAATAGGCGCTCCGCAAGTGGGGTTGATCACGGATGCCAACCGGTCCGTGCGGCCGGTGCTGGGTCTGGCTGGGAATTTTTTGCTGGGCGAATCGCTGGGTGAGGACTGCCTCTCCTCGGCTTCGTCGGGGTCTTTCACGCTGGTCAAGACCTCATCTTCCGTGCTGGTCCTCAACCGGCTGGGAGAGGTTACGGCGGCGTTGGATGTGGAAGATGGCCCCGCGCTGTTTGCGTTCGCTGCCGATGGATCGCCGGCCCTGATTTTCCTGCCCGGAAGTAGCGCTCTCTTGACGTTCCAAGAGGGGCGGCTGGAACGGTCGCAGGTAGATCCTGACCAGCTCGGCGGAAAGGTGATTTCGGTGGCGGCGGGCGGTAGGTTTCTGGTTGAGCGGCCGGATGGCATTTGGCAAACGGACCTGGCCGGGCAGAAGTTCCTGGCCGGGGTTCATGCTCCCGCGATTCTGACCGCGCGCGAGGAATTATTCTGGATCGACGGGCAGACCTTGGCGCTGCGCGATCTGGCGGGCACTGAGCGGCGTCTGGACCTGGGCTTTGCAGGCGGGTCTATCCAGTTGCTGGGATCGGGCTGGCTGCAGGTGAATGAGCAGGATTCCGCCCGGCAATTTGCGGTACGGACTACCCCTCAACGGGAACAGGTTTATCAGTTGCCGGAGGGTCAGTGATGCTAAAAACGGCAGTTGGCCAGTCTGGGGTGGTTCGCAGCCTTTGCCACCAACGCCTTCGAACTCCCGCGCGGATCACCTGTTGGGTGACAAATGCCTTGGTTGCAACGTATTGCGGTGAAAAGCAGACGGCCGTTTCCGGTGCGGCAACTGCCGTTTCCAGGATGATGATCTTAAAAGTGCTGGGCGCGGTGCTGTTTGCGCTCCCCGCCTTTGGGCAATTGCAACTCTTTCAGGTTGAGGGCGTGAAGGAAACCCCGGTCGCCAGCGTGTACCAGGTTCCGGCTGCTGCGCCTGGGGATAGCCTGGAAACCCGCTTCCGGGTGCGCAACCAGGGCACCGGCGCCATCGCGCTGCAATCGCTTTCGCTTTCCGGCACGGGCATCAAGATCGTCACCGCGTCCGCGCCCTCTCTTCCGTATACTATTGCACCCGCGGCATTTGTGGACTTTCGCTTCGTTTTTTCGCCGGACACGCTGGGCAGCTACAGCGCTAGTTTGCAGGTGAACAATATTTCGGTGCTGATCCGCGGGAGCGCAGTCGCCGCCGTCACCGTGAAGTTCGCGGGTTCGCCGCTCAGCTCAGGCGCTACAGCGGACTTCGGCAAACTCGAACGCGGAGTTTCACTCCAGCAAACTTTCAGCCTCACCAATTTCTCCAACGCTCCGCTCACGGTTTCCTCCATCGTGATCAGCGGAACGGCCTTCCAAGGGCCGTCCGGAATTACCGCTCCGGTAACTCTCAGCACCGGCCAGTCGGTCCCGTTTCAGATCACCTTCACCCCGCAGACCGCGACCGCTTTTAGCGGAACACTCACCATTGATGGACGTTCGTTCAACCTTACCGGCATGGGGCTGGATCCTCCCCTGCCCAGCGCGTCCTTCATCCTTGACTCCGCTACTGCCTCCAGCAGCCAGCAGCTCAAGCTCAAGGTGGTGCTGGCTGCCACCTCCAAAGTGAACGGTACCGGAACGCTGACATTGGAATTCCGCCCATCGGTGACCACTGTGCTGGACGATCCGGCCATTCAATTTCTCTCCGGTCCCAAGCGCCAGGCCACCGTGACCGTGGTCTCCGGCGAAGCCATCGGCCGGTTTGGCAGCAGTTTAGAAATGGTGTTTCAAACCGGGACCACCGCGGGTACCATCCTGTTCACGTTGAAGCTGCCGAATTCCACGGTGCAGCAAAGCCTGGTAGTCGCTCCGGCCGCGCCCGGGATCGATATTGCAAACGGGACGCGCCGGGTGAGTGATCTGGATATCAACCTCACGGGCTTTGACAATACCCGGTCAGCTTCACGGTTGGCGTTCACCTTCTACGACAAGAACGGGAAGGTGCTGGCGCCCGGCGCGGTGACCGCCGATATCAGCAAAGATTTCAAATCGTTCTTCGGTTCCTCGCCAGCGGGCGGCGCTTTTGCCTTGCGGGCAACGTTTCCGGTGAGCGGCGACCCAACCGTGGTCGTGGGCGCGGACGTCGAGATGACGAATGCGGCCGGTGTGACGAAAACCCAGCGCATCACGTTCTGATGCCATTCTGGAAACATGAGCGAAACGATTCCGGTTGCCCTGGCGATCGCCGGTTCTGACCCCAGCGGCGGCGCCGGGATCCAGGCCGATCTCAAGACCTTCCACCAGTTCGGAGTCTATGGAGCAGCCGCGATCACCTTGATCACGGTGCAGAACACCACGTCTGTTGAACGGGTGGAATGTCTGGGTCCGGAGCTGATCGTCCAGCAGATCCGGGCCGTGATCGGGGATATCCCCCCAAACGCCGGGAAGACCGGGGCCCTGGGCAATCGCGCCATCATCCAGGCAGTCGCGGCGGTTGCGGTTGAGTTTAAATTTCCGCTGGTGGTGGATCCGGTGATGATCAGCAAACACGGGGCTCCGCTGCTGGCGGACGATGCCCGGGCGGTGCTGCTCAAAGAGCTAATCCCGCGCGCTTTTCTGTTAACACCCAACCTGCCGGAAGCGGCGGCGCTGGCCGGAATTGTAGTTAACGACCTGGCCAGCATGCGCGAAGCCGCCCTGCGGATGGCTGCGGCCGGAGCACAAAACGTCCTGGTAAAAGGTGGCCATC
>JBBQUE010000395.1:0-4313 GCA_038212805.1 Bryobacterales bacterium
ATCCCCGACGTAACCATCGTGCGTGGCGCCAAACCGTCCGGCCGCGTCATCACGGTGCCCCCGGAAGTGGCCGTGGAGGTTCTCTCTCCCGAGGACCGCGCCGCCGCAATCCAAGATAGGATCGACGATTATCTGGCCTTCGGAATCGCTTGTGTATGGGTCATCAACCCCGAGAGCCACCGCGCCTGGATCCACGCCATCGACGGCTCCCGCGAAGCCCGCGACGGTTACCTGCGCAACCCGGCCGGCGATGTGGCTGTGCCTCTGGCCGCACTATTCGTGGACTAGCAGGACGCTTGCTCACGCGCGCGGCCCGGAAGACGTACAAAAACTACCGGGCGACTGACTGGGCCGTGGGCCCCGTCAAAAACGAAAGGAACTGGCGCACACAACCCTGCAGGCTCGAAAACGCCGCAAGTCGTTCATAAGGGGATGGTAATTGCCAACATCCCGCAGGCCAGTTCCTTGGGACAAGCGTCTTTTTTTGACTTTCGCCACGGGCTCCTGGGCTAAACGTCGTCGTCAGGCGCGGGGACATCGGTGCTGCTGTAATCGGTGTTATCGTCCGGAGCTAAATCGTCCGGCACGGATCCTTGGCGCTCCCGGCGTTCCGGGTCCTCGCCGTAGTAGTTGTTGACGATGGTTTCTTCCCCCGCCGACGGCTGGCCGCCCAGGAATCCGCTCCCCATCCCCTGATGATGGCCGCCTCCCAGCAGGCCGCCCAGGCCACCGAAGAGCGACGAAATTCCCCCAATCGCCAACGCTCCCGCCGCCACGCCGGCAGCCGTGGTCCCTGCGCTGCGCAGGAAACTCGACATCCCGCTGGGCTGAACCGGGGGCGCCATGGGCATGGGAGGCGGAGCGTTGTATTGCGGATTCTGCGGCGTTTGCGGAGCGCCCCATCCGCCACCACCGCCTCCACCCAGGAAACTGCCCGGAGCCTGGGGCGCGGCCGGAGCCTGGTGCTTCAACTGTTCAATCTCCTGCCGGGCGTGATCGATCGCCATGTTCTGGATCAGGACCGTCTGGGTCATCAGATACAGCGCATCCGGGCGCGATCCGATGCGCGTCCGAATCAGTTCTTCCGCTTCGGGATCGCGTGCCGGGGGTGGAGTCTGGGCGATCCTGTTCGCCAAATCGGTGATCAGTTGCCGTTCTTCGGGTGTCATGGTTTGCCTCTAGAGGTGTAGCCTCTAACTCAATTTTAGCGGCAGGGATCGCAGCCGTTGTCCCGTGGCATCGAAAATGGCGTTTGCCACCGCCGGAGCCACCGCAACAATGGGGGTCTCCCCCGCCCCCGCCGATGGCAGATCCTTGCGGTCGATCAGCACCACGTCAAGCTCCGGCATGTCGCCAAACCGGGGCAACCGGTATTTGGACAAGCGCGGATTCAAGATCCGGCCGTTCTCAAATTCAATGGCTTCGAATAACGCGCCGCCGATGCCCATGATGGTTCCACCCGCTACCTGGTTGCGAAGCTGATCGGGATTCACAATGGCTCCGCATTCGAACGCCTGGACGATGCGGACGATGCGCACCACTTTGTTCACCACCGCAATCTCCACGCAGGCCGAGACGTAGCCGCCCTTATCGAAACCGGCCATCATGCCGAAGCCCTGGCCGGCGCGGTCCTTCGCCCGCCCCCAGCGGAAGCGTTCCGTGGCGGCTTCCATGACGGCGCGCAGCCGCGGATCGCTGGCGTTCTTCATGCGGAACGCAGCCGGCTCCATGCCCGCCGCCCGCGCGAGTTCATCCATGTGGGATTCACGCGCGAAGTGGTTCGCCGTGGCCGCCAATCCGCGATAAGAACCCTGCCGCAGAGGCGAATCCGACCCATGGAACTGCGAGACCTGGTTGGGAATGTTATAAGGGCTCAGGATCCCCGCGCCCCCCGAATTGTAGTTGTGAAACTGCCAGTTCGTGATGGCCCCATCCCGCCGCGCCCCGCTGCGCACTTCAATCACGCCGGCCGGGCGGAAATACGCCCACGTCATTTCGTCCTCGCGGGTCCACTGGAGTTTCACCGGGTGCCCCGCGGCCTTGGCCAAACGCGCCGCTTCCACCGCGCATTCGCCGCTGTGTTTCCCGCCGTAGCCCGACCCCGTGGCCGGAACCATAACCCGCACCTGGTCTTCCGCAAGGCCGAACGCCTGGGCCAATTCCCCGCGCACGCCGAACGGAACCTGAGTGCCGGTCCAAACCGTCAGCCGTCCGTTCTCCCACTGCGCCACGGCCGCGCGCGGCTCCAACGGAACGTGGGCGATGTAGGCGACGTGGTAGGCGGCGTCGGCCTTGACCTCTGCCTCTACGGGCTGCCACGTGGGCGGATTCTCCACCTTTGATTTCAGCCAGCTGTAGACTTCGCGGGAGTTGGTTTGCGGGACGGTTTTCCAATCTGCTTTGACGGCCGACGCAGCTTGGTCCAGCTTGGCCGAATCGTCACAGGCCACGCCGATGAAATCGCCGTCGCGCACCGCCACCACGCCTGGCATCTGTTCCGCGGCCTTGGTGTCTACTGAAACCAGCGTCGACTTGAAGGCCGAAGGGCGAACCACGCGGCCGTACATCATGCCGGGCAGTTTCATGTCGGACGTGTACTTTTCCGCACCCGCAACAATGGCCAGACCGTTCACCTTGCGCAGGTCGTGCCCGGCGATTTTCCACTCCGTCGCAGGCGTCACGTGGACGTCGGCGGTGATGGTCTGGGCCAGCTTTTGGCCCTTGGTAAGCTCTCCGAAAGATAAGGTGGCGGCTGACGATTTGCTCCGCACCAGGCCGTCCTCTATGAACAGCGCGGCGCGATCGGTCTTCCACTCCAGGGCCGCCCGGTCCAGCAGCATCTCGCGCGCGGCGGCCGCAACTTTATGCAGTTGCGGCGCCATGATGGGCGTGGTGCGGCTGCCAAACGTTCCCTGGTCGAAGGGCGTAAGCATGGTGTCGCCCATCACCAGCGCGATCTGCGTGGTTGCCACGTGCAGCTCCTCGCCCACCGCCTGGGTAAGCGACGTGCGGATGTTCTGTCCCACCTCGGCCTTTCCGGTATAGACCGTAATCGCGCCCGATTCCGCAATGTGCAGCCATGCGCCCAGCTCTTGTGGCATGGCCCGGCCGCGATTCTGTGCGTCCGCTGGGGAGTTCAGGACCAGCAGCACGGCCAAGCCGCCGCCCATGATTTTGAAGAAATCGCGCCGATGGGGGACAAAGCTGTACGTGGGCCCCGCGTGCAGTTCGTAGCGTTCCGGTTCGATGCCGTTCATGCGCTCCTCCGGGCCGCTTGCCGGACGGCTTCCACTATCCGCGGGTAGGTTCCGCAGCGGCAGATGTTGCCCTGGAGGCCGGATTTGATCTCGGCGTCAGTAGGCTTGGGTTTCTTGTTCAGCAGCCCGACCGAGCTCATAATCATGCCCGTAGTGCAGTAGCCGCACTGCATGGCGTCGTGATCAAGAAAGGCCTGCTGGACCGGGTGAAGCTTTCCGTTGTGGGCCAGCGCTTCGATGGTGGTCACCTGTTTGCCTTGAGCGGCCTTTACAGAGGTCAGGCAGGAGCGCACCGGCGCGCCGTCCAGCAAAACGGTACAAGCGCCGCACTGTCCCTCGCCACAACCGTATTTCGTTCCAGTCAGATCAAGCTCATCGCGGAGAACGGCCAGGAGCGGCCGGTCCGGATCGCTTTGGATGCGGCGGCGGGTGCCGTTGATATCCAGGTCCATGCTTTGAGTTTACTGTCTTACGGCGAGGGCGCTACAATCGACCAATGCGAAACATTGGAAGGTTGATCCCGCTGATTGTCGGCACCCTTGCCGCAGCCGGTCAAACCCCTACCATCGATCAATCCCTGAGCGCCAGGCAGCCCATGAGCGCGGAAATTTCACCCGACGGGCGCTACGTGGCCTACATCGTTCAATCCACCAACTGGGAAGAGAACGCCTTCGATGAACAGATCTGGATGGCCGTCCCCGCAACTGGCGAGCGATACCAACTCACCAGCGGCAAGAAATCCAGCACTGCTCCGCGCTGGTCGCCGGATTCGAAACGCTTAGCGTTCAAGTCCGATCGTGACGGCAAATCCCAAATCTATCTGATAGCCCCGGCTGGTGGGGAAGCGGTGCAGCTGACCAATGAGGAATCGGGAATCGGTTCGTTCGCATGGTCTCCGGCGGGCGGTGCCATTGCCTTCACGTCCTCCGGACCCGAGGACAAGCTCAAGAAAGATCGGACAGAAAAATACGGGGATTTCGAAATCGTCACGGGCGACTATACAATGTCGCACTTGTGGCTGGTGAAGATTCCGGCCGACATTCCCACCGACCTGAA
>JBBQUE010000396.1:0-4301 GCA_038212805.1 Bryobacterales bacterium
CTGGGCAGAAAGAGCCCCACGGAGACTTCGCGGGAGCTGCGGACGTAGTCCCTTCCGGTGACCAGGCCGTTTTCAAAACTGGACCCATACTCCGTTTCTCGCACGCTGAAACTGGGTACCAGGCTGAAGCCCTTCCAATAAAACGCGGTGGTGATGCGGGGGTTCAAGTCTACGCGGTTGACGTACTGGCGGGTCTGGAAATCGGGCTCGGTGCGATGCAAGAGGCCAGCGCTGGCTTCGAGCGAGAACCAGAGGGGAAGAGGGCCGCTGGCCAGTTGATGTTCGCGGGTGATGAACTGGAATTCCGGCAACTTGCGGATGACGATGTTATCGCCGGGCTTGGTGCTTTGGAATTGCTGGTCGCGATCGGCGACGATGTAAATTCCGTAGCTGGACCAATGCTTTGTGATGTAACCGACGGAGCGCGATTCGGACTGCAGCGCTTCGTGGAAGCTTTCGGTGAACGACTGGCGAAAGAGAAACGAGGACAGGTAATTGATGTCGCCACGGGCTTGCCAGCCGTGACCCAGATCGGATTTTCCCTGGAATGAGAGCAGGATACCGCCCTGCTTCTGGATTACATCCTTGCCGTTTTCGTCGGTTCCGATCTTGATGCCGCGATCGTTCACGCCGTATAAGGTGAAGTTGAAATCGGTGCCGGGGCGAATCTTTCCGCGGAAGTCCAGGTTATGGGCCGGGCCGCGTTCGGTGAAGTATTGGCCGCGATACAGCAGATCGTAACTGCGGTTGATGGCCCAATAATAGCCGCCGCCGACCATGTAACCGCGGCGCGTGCTGTGGCCGGCGTTAGGGGTGAGGAAACCGCTTTTGCGGGGAGACTTCTTCAGCGATTTATACAATGCCGGGGCGTAAAAGATGGGGATGCCGCGCAGGCGGAAGGACGCGTGATAAGCGATGGCGTGGTCGCCGGGAATCACCTCAAACTTAGGACCACGCAGTTTCCACCAGGGACGCGGCATTTTGCAATCCGTGATGAATCCGCTGTGCAGGATGTACTTTTCCTGGATGCGCTCCGCCCATTCGCCCTCAAAGTAGAAGGGATTGCTGGTGGTGAGGATGCCGGGCCGGGATTCGATTTTGGCGGGCGTGGTGCCACGCACCTCATAAAATTTGCCGGTTTCGTCGTCGACGTTGTAGGTGGCGTGGTCGCACTGAATCTTGTCGCCGTTATAGAAGTGTTCAAATTTTACGTTGCCGCGAGCCTGTATTTCGGCCGTGTCGGAGTTGTAATCGATCTCGTGGGCCGTCAACTTCATTTCGTAGGTTTCTACTTTTACGTTGCCGCGAAATCTGCGCCATGGGCCTTCGGCCTCCTGCTTGTCGGTGGCTTCGATATTGAGATCCTTTGGCCCGGGAGCGTTGGGCCGCGGGAGACGCACCTTCTGATTGGGGTTGGCCGGGTTCACTGAAGTATCCACCGGAGCGGCGATGATGACGGGGCGAAAGATCTGGGCTTCCACAATTTCTGGAATTAGCAATACCCCAAACAGGCAGGAACTAAGCAAAAAGTAAGAATATTCGTGACATTTAGTACTAAGTATGTTACGAACGATACTGAGGGTTCCTGGAGTGCGCGCAATCGATGGAACGAATGTGGGTCTCAACCGAAAACCGTAACACGGATTTCGGCTTTGCCGCAAGCGCCGGGGGCAAACAGACAGAGGAGGAAGGGGAACAATGGTAGAAATGGCTTGTCCTTATTGCAACGCTTCCAATTTGCCAGACGATCACCGCTGTCAGCGTTGTGGCCGCCGGTTGGAAACCAACCCGTCCGGTTTCGTCCGGACCTCCTATGGACGCGGCGGGACGGCCCGCGCGTTACAGGTAGATATGGAAATCGCGGCAAAATTCGACCACCCCAAGCTTGAGGGCGAACAGCAGGGCGAACGGCGGGTTTATCAGCGATCGCTATTCAACTCGCGGGTTGTTTCGCTGGAATCCTATGCGCCGGAGGCGGTGCAGCCGCGCGCCCGAACCGCCGCGCCTTCGACTGGAAAGCCCAGGATGAAGCGAGCCCCGGAGGGTCAGGAAAGCTTAGAGTTTGAAACGGTGATTCAACAGGCCGTCCCCGTGCGAAAAACAGCGGAGCCGACGATTGAGTGCGGTCACCGGGTGGCGCACATCCATCATCGGTTGCTGGCCACGGCGATTGACCTGAGCATGGTGGTGATTGCGCTGACGCTGTTTGTGGGCGTGGTCTACCTGGGCGGTGGGAGGTTGGTGCTGGACGCCCGGACGGCTCCGTTGATCCTGGGGCTGGCGGCGTTTTTCTATCTACTCTATGAGGTGATGTGGTGCCTGGCCGGGACGGATACGGCGGGCATGCGATGGTCCGGGCTGAGGCTGGTGAACTTCGATGGCGAACGCCTTGCTAAGCAGGAGCGCCTGGTGCGCGCGGCGGGGGCGTGCCTGAGCGTGTTGGCGGCGGGACTGGGAGTGTTTTGGGCGCTGGTGGATGAAGAATCCCTGACGTGGCACGACCACATTTCGAAGACATTTCCGACGCCGGACCGATCCTGATATACTCAGGCCGATGCGCACACTTTTAGCAATCGCACTGTTCAGCGTCACCGCTTTCGCGGCTGACATTACCGGGACCTGGCATGCCCAAGTGGAATTGGACGCCGGTTCGGGGACGCCCACGTTCGTGCTTAAACAGACGGGGGAAAGTCTGACGGGAACGTATTCCGGGGCTTTGGGCGAAGCAAAAGTTACGGGATCGGTCAAGGGCGATCAGGTGCAGATCCAGTTTGAAGCATCGCCCTCTGGGGATGCTCTCAAAGTGGTCTACAGCGGTAAGCTGGAGGGCGATAAGAAGATGAAGGGGACAGTGAAACTAGGGGATCTCGGCAGCGGGACGTTCACCGCCGAGAAGCAGTAGCATTCATTACAGCAAGCGGAAATTGACTTCGATGGTGGCCTGGACCGGAACGGGGCGGCCATCTTTCATGCCGGGCCGGAACTTCCATTTTTCCACCGCCTCGATGGCCTTCTGATCGAGACCTAAGCCGAGAGCGCGCAGTACTTTCAAATCGCGCGGAATGCCCTTTTCATCGACGATCACGAACAGCACCACCGTGCCCTGGAACTTCGCTTTGCGGGCTTCTTCGGAGTATTCCGGCTCCACTTTGAACAACACGCTGGGAGCGGAAACGCCGCCGCCGATTTTATATGCTCCGCCGCCGATGTTGCCGCCGGATCCGGGTCCGTAACCCGCTCCGCTGCCGCGCCCGACGCCGCCGCCGGGTCCGTATCCAATGCCGCCGCCGGCGCCTGGGCCGTTCGAGGCAATACCGGACTTCGCCAGGGGATCGCCGAGCACAGCCATGTCTACCTTCGGAATGTTCGCGTCGGGCTGGATGACGAGCGTGGGCTCCATCACCAGTTTCGGATTCTCATTGTGGACTACCGCCATGGGAGGCACAAACTGTTTGTCCGCCAGCCTGGGGAGTTTGCCCTTGCTGGGAGGCGTGGGTGAACGGTCACCACCTCCGCCGCCACCGCCCATAGCTTTTTTCTTTGCGGGAGCGGGCTTGTAGGGAGCGAGATCGGGAGCGATCAGGATGAACTTTTCCTTCACGGTATCCTGCACTTGCTTGTTGGTGCCGATGACCAGCAGTAGTGCCACGACTCCGACATGGACGAGGAGAGAGGTAAAACCAGCCTGTTTTTCCTTTCCGCCGTAGGCACCCCAGATGTCCTGCACTGGCACGGGGGTGGAGGTCAACTCCAGGGGAGGCAGCTTGGGAGGATTGATCAGATCCTTGACGCTGGCAACGAGGGAACGATACCAGGGCTCTTCCACGTTCGCCATTAACCGCTCCAGATGAAGATCTGAATGGTCGGCGGGTCCGCCCGGTGCTTGAGAAGAGGTCGTATTTTCTTGCTCGGCTATCATTTGCCTATTTGGTCCTCGCTTCGCTCTAACTGATAGACGTTCAAAAAAACGCCCGGTTGCACCCAATAGCTTGCTTTGATTTTATCACTTCCGGGCCAGAGGCCGACGGCGGCCTTTTGTCTCACGCAAGACGAGCCTGAAACCGGGGTTGGATTCTCATACAAGATGAGACTGAATGGACGATACGGAAGCGACGACGCTGGAGAAAATCCGGGCGTTCCTGCAACGAGCGGCGAAGTGCGATGCAACGGGCAGCGAAGCGAGGAACGCCTGGACGGGACGAACGCTGAGGGTTGGGAACAGAGCCATCCGGGGCATGGCTGGCCGGACGATCGCGGTCCGGAACTGGCGCGGCGGGAAGGCCCCGAGGTTTTGCGATGCG
>JBBQUE010000397.1:0-4289 GCA_038212805.1 Bryobacterales bacterium
TTCCGGCTCGTGGCCGCCCAGGATTGCACGCTTGAGCAGTGCCCAATAGTCATCGATGAGCATGGATCGGAGCCCGGGATCGAGCTGATACACGTCCCGATAAGTTTCCGCGAGGACCGGCTGATAGGCGTAGAGCGACGGGAAACCTTGGATCTCGACGAGTTTGGGCTCAAGCTGTTCGTCCAGGCCAAAATCGGCTTGGAGAAACAACGGACGAGGCGCCTCATTGGCGACGCGGTACTCCGGAGGGACAGCTTGGGCGGAAGCCGCGAGGTAGTCCGGGCTGGCGAGCAGTTGTTCCGTCAAGTCCTTCCCGTAACAAATCATTTTATCTAAAATTTGTTTTGAAAGGAAGCACGGAGTTTCGCTGTTGCGGAACTTCACATGCGTTCCGCAGCGCCGATCGAGCTCGCGCAGGAATATCTGATATTTTTCGGGCGTATACGCGGCGTTGAAGGCGGCGCGGTATTCGGGAAGCATCAGGCTGGTGCGTTAATGCGGATCCTACACGGGATCGGCACTTATATGTTCAGGATAGCAGGCGTTGCATTGCAGTGGGCCGAAAAACATGCGTTCGGCGCGGTTCAGTAGCGGCGCCCGGGAGCCTGTTATAACAAAAAGAGCTTCAGGAGTATCCATGACGATCCATTCCCTGTTCAGAATCATTTTGGTGGCAGCGTGCGGGGTTTCCTTGCATGCGCAGTCTACCGCAGTCTCCCAGATCACCGGCGTGGCCCAGGATGCCTCGGGCGCGGGGATCCCCAACGCGGAGATCCGCGTCACCCAAACCCAGAACGGCCTCACGCGCGAGGTGACCGCCGGACCTGACGGGTCCTTTACGTTCCCCAACCTGCCGGTTGGGCCGTACCGGTTGGAAGCCAAAGCGCCCGGTTTTAGCACATACGTCCAGACCGGCATCGTGCTGCAGGTGGCGTCGAATCCGGTGATCAATCCCGTACTTCAGGTGAGTTCCGTCTCGAATCAGGTAGAGGTTACGGCGAATGCTGCCATGGCCGAGACGCACGAGAATTCGATTTCGCAGGTAATCGATCAAAAGCGCATCGAGGATTTGCCGTTGAACGGACGCAACCCGACGCAACTGATTCTGCTCTCGGGGGGCTCGGCCGCGCCGCCCACAGGTGGCGATCTGAACACCAGCAAGAACTATCAGACTCAGTCCACGCCGATTGCGGTGGCCGGCGGGCAGATCTCTTCAATTAACTTCCTGATGGATGGCGGCGATAACAACAACTCTTTCACCAACCTTAATATGCCGTTTCCCTTTCCGGATGCTTTGCAGGAGTTCAACGTGCAGACCAGCGCCGTGCCCGCGCGATATGGCCTGCACCCCGGCGGCGTCGTAAACCTGGTTACCCGGGCTGGCGGAAACCAGTTCCATGGCGATCTGTTCGAGTTTTTGCGCAATGGCATCTTCAACGCCCGCAACTTCTTTGGAACGTCGCGCGATTCACTGAAGCGCAACCAGTTCGGGGGGACTCTGGGCGGCCCGATCTTACACGACAAGCTCTTCTTCTTCACGGGCTATCAGGGAACGCGGGCCCGCTCGGACCCGGCTACCACCACCAGCGTCATTCCCAACCAAGGGATGGTCTCGGGCGATTTCAGCACGTTTCTTTCGTCTACGTGTTTGGCCAGACCAATCACGTTAAACGCCCCTTTCGTGAACAACAAAATTCCCACATCGCAGTTGAATCCGCAAGCGCTCGCGCTGGCCAAGTATCTGCCTTCGGCCACTGCGGATCCGTGTGGGAAAGTTACTTATGGGATCCAGAGTAACGGCGACGAAGATCAGTTAATCGCGCGCATCGATTGGAACGGCAGTGAAAAGCATCAGTTGTTCGGAAGGTATTTCTACTCCGATTATCGCAACCCGCCGATCTTTGACGGCCAAAACGCGTTAACCACGACCAAGCCCGGAGTGGCGGATCGCAGCCAAACCATTACACTTGGCGACAACTATTCATTTCGTCCGAATCTGCTGAGTGCGTTCCACGCGACTGCAACTCGACTGGCGGTCACGCGCGGCTCCGCGTCGAATCTGTTCTCGCCCGCCGATGTCGGCATTAACATCAACGACCTGGTTTCGAACTTCGTTACCATCAACATCAATAACGGATTCAGTCTCGGATGCGGCACCTGCGCCCCCGGACACTTCAATACCAACTCATTTCAGGTCGCCGAAGATATTGATTGGATCCATGGCTCGCATCAGATCTCATTCGGCGTGAACTGGATTCACGATCAGCTAAACGCCGTCAGCAACAATCTTTCCAACGGCACGTTCACGTTTAACGGATCCGTCACCGGAAACTCTCTGGCGGACTTCCTGATTGGCCGGCCCAGCGATTTCATGCAGTCCAATCCGCAGCAGGAAAATGAGCGTTATTACTACTTCGGCGCGTATGTTCAGGACGCCTGGAGAGTGAATCCGAGAGTCAGCGTCAATCTGGGATTGCGCTGGGAGCCATACTTCCCGGAGCATGATTCCTTCAACCGGGGCAGCCATTTTGAGCCGGGCTGGTTCGCGCAAGGGCTGCATACTTCGCAGTACGCGAATGCGCCGGTGGGTGTAGTGTTTCCGGGCGATCCACAATTTCCGGGCGCGAATACCAACAAGCGTTGGAACGATCTGGCGCCGCGAGCCGGGCTGATATTCGATCCCAAAGGGGACGGACGTCAAACTATCCGGCTGTCCTACGGAATTCTTTACGACACGCCAATCGTGTATTACGACGTGCGCTTCACCAGCGCGCCGCCGTGGGGCAACTCGATCGACATCCCCAATCCCGCGGGCGGATTGACGAATCCGTATTTGAACTTCCCGGGGGGCAATCCGTTTCCGCAACCTTTCCCGCCGCCGAAGAGTGTCATATTTCCCGCCGGCGGAGTGTGGGTGAATCTGCCGTTGCATATTCGCCCACCCTATATGCAGCAATGGAATTTGAGTTATCAGCGGCAGTTCGGCGCTAACTGGCTGGTTACCGCGAACTATCTGGGCAATAAGACTACCCATCTTTGGTTGGGTACCGAGATCAATCCGGCGGTCTACATTCAGGGTCAATCCACCACCGCGAATACCAACCAACGCCGCGTCCTGTACCTGCAAAATCCTGCGCAGGGCCAATACTATTCCACCATCGGCATGGCGGATGACGGCGCAAATGCGCATTACAACGGGCTCCTTATTTCGGCCCAGCACCGCCTGGCCCAGAACTTCACGGCGCTGGCCAACTACACATGGTCGCATTGTATGGGTGACGGCGACTTCAATAATGACCTTACCGGGCCTATCTATCAAAATCCCAGTAACCGTGCGGGTGACAAGGCCAACTGCAACTTCGATCACCGCCACATTGCGAATATCTCGCTGGTCGCGATGACACCCCAGTTCAGTTCGACATGGACGCGGCGTATCTTGGGAGCCTGGGAGCTTTCCGGTGTCTTCACCGCGCAGAGCGGCGGTTACTGGTCGGCCACTACGGGAAGAGATGCTTCATTCACAGGAGTGAATCTGGACCGGCCCAATGTCGTGGGTGATTGGCGCGTGAGTAATCCGGCGCCAAGCCTGTGGTTCAACCCAGGAGCGTTCACGCCGAACCTGCCGGGGCAGTACGGCAACGCGGGGCGCAACGTCATTCTGGGCCCCGGATACATGGAGTTGGACATGGGCCTGCTCAAGAACATTTCGATTACCGAGCACCAGCACGTGGAATTTCGGGCGGAGGCATTCAACATACTCAACCATGCGAATTTCGCGACACAAAGTGGCGGCTGGCATGGGTCGCTGGCGGATACGCGCGTGGGCCAGATCACCCAGGCGGCGGATCCCCGCATCCTGCAATTCGCGCTGAAGTATGTTTTCTAGGCTGTAGCACATGGCTCCAGCCTTGTTTCGCTGCTCCGTGCGGCTGACGGCATCGACTGATTTTAGGTTGAACGACCTGTCCACGCTATCCTAAAAGAAGTGTCGTCGCAGTTCAATTTTCATCTGGCGCAGTACGATGGGCCGCTCGACCTCCTGCTGGATTTGATCCGCAAACAGGAGATCAACATCTACGATATTCCAATCGCTTCCATCACCTCCCAGTATCAGGACTACATGCAGCACGCGGCGGAGCTCGATTTTGAGATCAGCTCGGAATTCGTGTACATGGCCGCCACGTTGATCCACATCAAATCCCGCATGCTGCTGCCGCGCGACCCGGAGCTGGAAAAGATTTCGCCGGAAGAAGACCCGCGCAGGGAGTTAGTCGACCGTCTGCTGGAGC
>JBBQUE010000398.1:0-4282 GCA_038212805.1 Bryobacterales bacterium
CGGTAGAGGCAGAAGTGCACGACGGCAAAGTGAAGCGCGTGACGTTCCGCAATGTTCCGGCCTTCGCCGTCTATCTGGATGCAGCGGTGGAAGTTCCGCATCTTGGCACGGTCACCGTGGATGTGGCGTACGGCGGAATGTTCTACGTGATCGCCGATGCTGCCATGCTAGGATTCCGGCTCACCCCCGACGAAGGCCGCGACATCGTGCGCACTGGAGAGATGATCAAGGCCGCCACCCGTGAGCAGTTGCCCGTGGTCCATCCGGAAAACCCAGAGATCGCGGGAGTCACTATCGCGCAGATCTCTGGCGTACCCACGTCCCCCCGCGCCCACGCGAGGAATGCCGTCGTGGTCTCCACCGGAGCTTTCGATTGGGACCGCCCCTCCACCTGGACCGGCGCGCTGGATCGTTCTCCGTGCGGCACCGGAACCTGCGCCAAGATGGCCACGCTGCATGCCAGAGGCCGCCTGCCGCTGGGCCAGGATTTCGTTCATGAGGGCATCCTGGGCACCACCTTTACCGGGCATCTACTTGAGACCACACAGGTAGGCCCTTACAGCGCCGTTGTTCCACAGCTTTCCGGCCAAGCCTGGATCACCGGCTTCGCGGAGTACGTGCTGGACCCCGGCGACCCCTTCCCGGAAGGCTTCACGGTTGGGGATATCTGGGCCTGACGACTTTCAGGCGCTTCGCTTCCTGACGGTCAAAGTGGGGTAGCAGCCGTTCGTCAATCCAGGCGAAGGCCGCTTCCAGCCCCGCTCTTTCGTACTCCCGCCCCAGGTCCGCCTCAACTTCCGTTGGCTCCCCCAGGATAGTCAGGAACTGGTTCGAGGTCATCCGGCTGAACTTCTCACCGTCCAGCTTGCCATCGTCCCGCAGGATCTTTAGCCGGACATAAAGGCCCAGCACTGCGTCGCCGATCCAGGCTTGGTTGATAATCTTGCGGCGGCGGTCGTTGGGTGCACTCAAGTCAGGTCCGCGCCGCTGTGGGAAGAAAGTTCAAGATCGCATGGTATCAGTTTCGGGCAACTGATCCACTGCGAGGGCCCACCCGAACCTCAACTCAAACTGGGCTAAGATAACGAGAACACCAAAAAGGACCATCATGATACGAAAGCTGCTGCCCGCTTTGCTGCTCGCGCCGGTTTTGTGTGCCGCCGCTAACCCCTGGTATCAGACCGACTTCCCACCCGAGGAATTCCGCGCGCGGTGGAATAAGCTGTTCGACAAGATGGGTGCCCAGTCGATAGCCGTGCTGCAGGGAACGCCGCTCACGCCAGGCTTTGTGATGCCCCGCCAGAGCAACGATTTCTATTACCTGTGCGGCGTGGAAACTCCCCACTCTTATCTGCTGCTAGACGGGCGCACACGGAAAGTGACGCTGTATTTGCCGCCGCGCAATCCGCGCCTGGAAGCGTCCGAAGGCAAAGTGCTTTCGGCGGAAGATGCGGCACTGGTGAAACAGTTGACCGGGGTGGATGAAGTCCGCGGCAACGACGCGCTGCGCCTGGACGCCCTAAAGATTTTTACGCCGTTCAGCCCCGCCGAAGGCAATTCGCAAAGCCGGCACGAACTGGAGGCTGCAAACGCGGCGATCGCCAACGACCCCTGGGACGGCCGCATTCCCCGCGAGGCCCAATTTGTGCAACTGGTGCGAGCCCGCTACCCGCGTGCCCAGGTACAGGATCTCACCCCGTGGATCGATGAACTCCGCAGCGTCAAGAGTCCGCGCGAGGTCGCGCTGATCCGGCGTGCCTCGCAACTGGCCGGACTGGGATGCATGGAGGCGATCCGCAGCTCACGCCCTGGACGCTTCGAATACGAACTGGACGCCGCCGCCCGTTACGTGTTCCTGGTGAACGGGGCGCGCCTGGAGGGCTACCGATCCATCGTCGCGGCAGGGACGGACAACATCTGGAACGCGCACTACTACCGCAATACCAGCGAGCTCAAGGACGGAGATCTGGTGCTCTTCGACTACGCCCCGGAGTATCACTACTACACCTCCGACATCGGCCGGATGTGGCCTGTTAACGGCAAGTACTCCCCGCTGCAACGGGAACTGGTGGGCTTCGTTCTGGAATACCGCGATGCGATCATCCAACGGATCCGGCCCGGCGTCTCGGCCGCTCAGATCATGGAGGAGGCGAAGCAAGCCATGGAACCGGTGTTCGCGCGCTGGAAGTTTTCGAAACCCATTTACGAAAAGGCTGCCCGCGTGCTGGTGAATCAGGGAGGCGGCGTCTTCTCGCACCCCGTCGGCCTGACGGTCCACGACGATGGCCCCTACGGCCATGGTCCCCTGCAGCCGGGTCACGTTCTCTCTATCGATCCGCAGATGCGCGTGCCTGAGGAGAATCTCTACATCCGGTATGAAGATACGGTGGTAGTGACGAAGGATGGCGTGGAAAATTTCACCAGCTTCCTGCCGTCAAAGCTGGATGACATTGAAAAGCTGATGCATGAGCCAGGGATCGTCACGAAAGTTCCGCCGTCAACAACAACACCTTAAGTGGGATATGCAAGATAACGGGCGCGGTCTGATTGTCGGGATGCCGACCAGCGGTGGTGGAGGGTCGATCAGCGGGTGGCCCTTATCTTATTCGGAAGCAAGCTTCAGCAATACGAATTCGTTGGTAATCCGGAAGTCGCCGATCACAACAACGGATTTTCCTTCGGCTCCTTATGTGGAAAATATTGGGACGCGTCCGGATGTTCAGCTCGATTACATGACCCGCGATAACCTGATCAATCGTGGGAGAACGTTCGTGGATTCGTTCACCCAGATCATCGTCGATCAGATCAAGAAGTCCAGGTAGAAAGGGCAGCGCAGTGCGGCGGCGGACCAGGTTAGTTAGCCGCTGCCGCACCGTATGCCCCGCCACGATTCCCAAAGCGCTGGGGCTAATAACCGACGCCGCGCCTGGCCCGCATGTCGCGCAGTGCCTGCAGGTCGCCGCTCAGTGCGTCACGGTCGCCGGGCGAAAGGGTGTTGTTCTTCACCACATTGTTCACGTCTTCGATGGCGGTGTCCAGGATGCCCTTGTCGAAACGACCGCGTGACATGCGCCGGTCAAAATCGGACAGGTGACGCAGGGCGTTCTGAATGCGATCCTTCTCTTTTCCTCTCCCGCGCGCCAGATGGCTGGAACGCCGGAGGTCGGATTGGGTCTGGCCAATTACCGAGCGTCCGCTAGAGCCCCCGCGCTGCCCGAAGGCTGGAACCAGCATGCAAACAAAAACCACGACGATCAGATAGAAACGGTTCATCTCTGAGATAGAATAACCCAACATGATGCCGCGTGTCGCTACGTTCCTGGTACTGTTCAGTGGATTCGCGGCTTGGGCGCAGCCAACCGTGCCCGCTCACTTTCATCACGTCCATCTCAATTCCACCAATCCCACGGCGGCGGCGGAATTCTACGCGAAGCACTTCGACTGCGAAAAGGCGGACTACCAAGGCAAGCCAGCCGTGTGGGCGCAAAAATCGTGGCTGCTATTTGATAGGGTGGACGCGGCGCCGCCCTCGGACGTGTTGTCTGCCGTTTGGCACATCGGTTGGGGAGCGGAAGACATGCCCGCCACCTATCAGAAGCAGTTGGAACTGGGGGCGAAGTTCCAGACCCCGATCACCGACATCAGCGACCTGGCGATGTCCAAGGGTTTCTACTACGCCTATGTGGATGGGCCGGACCATGTTCTTATCGAACTGAACACCGCACGGCATCACCACTTCGGCCACCTGCATTTGTTCAGTGACGATCCCGTGGCGGCTGGCGAATGGTATATCCAGAACTTTGGAGCAACCACGGGACGGAAGCCGCCGTACTCCCGGGAGCCACGCTTCTACAAAGGTGTCCAGGTGGGCCCGTCTATGTCGCTGTTGATGGATAACGTGAACATCATCATCTTCCCATCAGGTTATCTGAAGGACCACACGAAGTTTGTTCCCACCAAGGGGCGCGTGGTGGATCACATTGCATTCAGCGTGGACAATATTCGAGAGGCCTCCGCGAAGTTGCAAGCCGCCGGAATTGCGGTGTCAGCCGACGGCTTTCTGGATGGGCCCGACGGCATCCGGATCGAATTGGTACAGGGCCAGGCAGCGCGGTAGGATTAGATTATCATGACTCAATTGAATAGCTTCGGAGCCGCGTCCGTGCTGCGCGTGGGCAACCACGAGTACAAAATCTTTTCGCTGAAAGCGCTTGAATCGGCTGGGTTTTCCATCTCACGCATACCCTATTCCATCAAAATCCTGCTTGAGAACCTGCTGCGG
>JBBQUE010000399.1:0-4267 GCA_038212805.1 Bryobacterales bacterium
CGGGTCTTTACGTTGCACGGTGCAATCATGGTGTTCCTGTTCATCATTCCCTCCATTCCCGCGGCTCTTGGCAACTTCATTCTTCCCTTGATGATCGGAGCCAAGGACGTGGCTTTCCCGCGGCTGAATCTGGCTAGTTACTACATTTACGTGACGGGCGCGTTGATGGCGATCGGCTCCATCGTGATTGGCGCGGTGGACACGGGTTGGACGTTCTACACGCCTTACAGCACAACCACTGGCGGCGCGGTCGGGATGATGAGCATGGCCGTTTTCGTGCTTGGCTTTTCATCCATCTTTACCGGTATAAATTTTATCGCTACCATCCACAAACTGCGGGCACCCGGCATGGGCTGGTTCCAGATGCCCCTGTTCTGCTGGGGAATCTACGCGACCGCTATTATTCAGGTACTTGCCACTCCCGTTCTTGGCATCACGATGGTGCTTCTCCTGATGGAGCGCCTGTTCCAGATTGGTATCTTCGACCCCAAGATTGGCGGCGACCCTGTATTGTTCCAGCATTTCTTCTGGTTCTATTCGCATCCGGCCGTCTACATCATGATTCTTCCGGGCATGGCGATCATCAGCGAAATTATCCCCACCTTTTCGAAGAAATCGATTTTCGGCTACCGCGCCATCGCGTTTTCAAGCGTGGCCATCGCGCTTATCGGTTTCCTGGTCTGGGGCCATCACATGTTCGTCTCCGGCCAGTCTGAACTTGCCACCACCATTTTTTCGGTGCTGACGTTCCTGGTAGCTATCCCCTCTGGAATTAAAGTTTTCAATTGGGTGGCTACTATGTACAAAGGTTCCATCTCGCTCGAAGCGCCCATGCTCTATGCGATTTCATTCATCCTCCTTTTCACGATTGGCGGGTTGACGGGAATTTTCCTGGGCGCGCTTTCGACCGACGTCCACCTGCATGACACCTATTTCGTTGTGGCCCATTTCCACTACGTAATGATGGGGGGCACTGTGATTGCCTTCATCGGCGGCCTGCATTACTGGTGGCCGAAAATCTACGGCCGCATGTACAACGAGTTCTGGGCGCGCATTGCCTGCGCACTCATCTTCGTCGGTTTCAACGTCACGTTCATGACTCAGTTCGTCATGGGTAGCCGCGGAATGCCCCGGCGGTATTACAACTATCTGGATCAATTCCAGCCGCTGCACGCTTTTTCGACCTACGGTTCGTGGGTGCTGGGTCTGGGTCTGTTCATGGTGCTCTTCTATTTGTTGGCTTCTTTGCGCAAGCCGATGGACGCGCCTGCCAACCCCTGGGGCGGCAAGACACTGGAATGGGAAGCCGCTTCGCCTCCCATTGAGCACAACTTTGAAACAGTGCCAGTTCTGAAGCACGGACCGTACGACTATCGCCCCTCCAAGGGAAACGCATGAGTAGTACAACCGCTTTAGTCGATTCGCAAGGACACGTCGTGGCCCATGAGGGCCACGACGCTCATTTACAGGAACACTTCGCCGAACCTGAGCAGCAGTTCGATGCCAGCAAGCTGGGTATGTGGCTTTTCCTGGCGACCGAAATTTTGCTGTTTGGCGGCCTCTTCGTTGGCTTTGCAATTTCGCAGGTGAAGTACCCGGAAGCTTTCGTTCAGGCCCACCATCATCTAGACCGGAATCTGGGATTCCTCAACACCGTCGTTCTGCTGTTCAGCAGCTTCACGATGGTGATGGGCGTCCACTCCGCCAAAACGAACCAGAAGAAGAAGCTGATTTTCTTCCTGGTGGTCACCATTCTTTGCGCCTTCGTCTTCCTGGGCGTCAAGTATTTTGAATATGCGCACAAGTTCCACGAAGGGCTGCTTCCAGGCAAGTTTTACACTCATGAAGGGGACCCGGTTCCCAACCAGTTCGTCTTCTTCAGTTTTTACTTCATGATGACCGGCTTGCATGGCATCCATATTCTGGGTGGCGTGGCCGTGATGTCGTGGGTTCTCATACGCGCCATGAAGGGCGAGTTTTCGAGCGAGTATTACACCCCGGTCGATTTGGTCGGCCTGTACTGGCATCTGGTCGATTTGATTTGGATTTATCTGTTCCCGCTTCTTTACCTGATCTCATGAGCACCCATTCTGCATACTCCGAAGCAAACGCGCCGCGCACTTACATGTTGGTGCTCGCCGCCCTTTTGACGCTTACGTTTATAACGGTCTTCGCGGCCGGTGTTAATTTTGGTTCGAATACCGTCAACATTGTGATTGCGTTGACCATCGCAACCATTAAGGCTTCCCTGGTAGGTCTGTTTTTCATGCATTTGCTGCACGACAAGCCGGTGAACGCGGTGATCATGGTTGCGGGATTTATCTTCCTCGGCCTGTTTTTGGGCTTCAGCTTTGTGGATGCCGACAGCCGGGTGGTTTATGATCCTATCGGCCATAAGCCGCCCGCTGGTGGACCTGCTGCCGCAGCCGCTGCAGCCGCCGCACTGAAAAAGAGCCCGGCAGCACCGTTGGCTACACCCGCTCCGAATACCATGCCCGGGGAGCCCGCCCCCGCGAAGCACTAGTCTACAACCCCCGTTTCGTCTCCACCGGGCCTGCCATCAAGGCAGGCCCACCACACTCCTCTCCCACCGGCACCCCGTCCGGATATACAATGGTCGCAACCAGGACACCCACCAGTGAAACCAACCGACACCCAGAATCCCGACTACTTTCACAAGGTTGTGGATTGCCAGTGGGCCTGCCCCGCCCACACCAACGTACCTGAATACATCCGGCTGATTGCGCAAGGCCGCTACACCGACGCGTACATGCTGAACCGTGAATCGAACGTGTTCCCCGGCGTGCTGGGGCGCACCTGCGATCGCCCGTGTGAGCCCGCTTGCCGCCGCGAGCGGATCGATGGTAAGCCCGTCGCCATCTGCCGCCTGAAGCGCGTGGCGGCCGATCTGCGCGGCGATGTGGATCACCTGCTGCCTCCCGTTCCCACACATAAAAACGGGAAGCGGATAGCTTTGATTGGCGCGGGCCCCGCCTCGCTGGCCGTAGCAAATGATCTGCTCCCACTCGGTTATCAGCTCACGATCTTCGAAAAGCTGGATAAGCCTGGGGGCTTGATGCGCTCCAACATTCCGGCCTTCCGCCTGCCGGAGCATGTCCTGACCGGCGAGATCAACATGATTCTCGATCGCGGCGTTGAGATCCGCTACAACTCGCCCATTACCAGCATGAAGGCGCTGCTGGATCAAAACTTCGACGCGGTCTTTGTAGGCTCCGGCGCGCCCCGCGGCAAGGATCTGGATCTCCCCGGCCGCCGCGAGACCGACCGCATCCATATCGGGATCGACTGGCTGCAATCGGTGGCCTTCCAACACATCGATTCCATTGGTGGCCGCGTCCTGATTATCGGCGTCGGCAACACCGCCATGGATTGCTGCCGGTCCTCACGGCGCATGGGTGGGCACGACATTAAAGTGATGGCCCGCCGTCCGCGCGGGTACTTCAAAGCCTCGCCCTGGGAGTTGGACGATGCGGAAGAGGAAGGCGTGGAGATCGTCATCAATCACGCCCCCAAGCGCTTCGTGATCGAGAACGGCAAGCTGACCGGCATGGAGTTTGAACGCCTGGCCTGGGATGCCGCCGCCAGGAAATCCACCGTAAGCGACACGGTGTTTCTCCCGGCCGACGATGTGATCCTCGCCATCGGCCAGGAGAACGCGTTTCCCTGGATCGAACGCGAGTGCGGCATTGAATTCGACCAGTGGGAAGCGCCCGTGGTCAACGAAACCACCCACGAAGCCACCCGCCCCGGGGTCTACTTCGGAGGCGATTCCGCCTGGGGGCCCAAGAACATCATCTGGGCCGTGGAGCACGCCCATCAAGCCGCGATCTCAATCCATAATTACTGCCAGGGCATCCCGGTCACCCAACGCCCGGCCCGCGGCATGAATCTGATCAGCCAGAAGATGGGGCTGAGCGAGTGGAGCTACCACAACGATTACAACCCCGCCAAGCGGGAGAAGATGAAGCACGTGGACCTGGTAGCGCGCTTTCAGAAACTCAGCATCGAAGTGGAGCTGGGCTTCGATCCCGAACAGACCGCGCGCGAAGTGCAGCGCTGCCTGAACTGCGACATGGAAACCGTGTTCGTGGCGCCGAAGTGCATTGAGTGCGATGCCTGTATCGATATTTGTCCCGTGCAATGCCTGACGATCACGCGCGACGGAACCGAGGAAGATCTGCGCACCCGGCTCTCGGCGCCCGCCATCAACCTCACCCAGGACCTGTACGCGTCGGCTCCACTGCCG
>JBBQUE010000400.1:0-4266 GCA_038212805.1 Bryobacterales bacterium
TCCCCCTCGCCAATCCCCGGACACCAACTCGCGGTCCGGTGCCATTCCGATTTCGATTCCACGATCTCCGGCCAGAACGGAAACGTGCGGCACTGCGTCGGTTTCACGCTATGGATGGAACAGCCCTGCGCCGTTAGAAAATGGCATTGCAGATCTCCGGGCGGGGTTCGCAGACGCGCGTATTTCTTAGTCCGGTAGACGTAGCTCAGTTCAAAAGCGGCATCCGTCATGCCCACGTAGGCCGCCATGCGCGGAATATCGGTAGCGCCCAGGTACACGAAGCCCTTCTGATCGCAGCATCGAATGCAACCCGCTTGGCACTGAAACCGCAAGTCTTTCATCCAGTCCACCCCGGCACCCGTTATTATAGAGGACACTCTTGACTGAACCCGCAAAAGTTTCGTCTCCCCGGCTGGTATCGCTCGACGCATTCCGCGGAGCCACCATCGCCCTGATGGTCTTGGTGAACAATCCAGGCGACGGCGCACATACCTACGCCCCGCTGCAGCATGCCGAGTGGCACGGTTGGACCATCACCGACGTCGTGTTCCCTTCGTTTCTCTGGATCGTCGGTGTCGCCATTGCGCTGTCGCGCAACAAGCCCATCAAGCAGGTGCTGAAGAGGGCGGCCATCATCTTCGCCCTGGGTCTGCTGGTATATGCCTATCCGCTCAACCTCGGCACCCAGCGCATTCCCGGCGTGCTGCAACGGATCGCGATCTGTTACCTGATCGCGGCCCTGATCTACCGGTGGTTCGGGGTCCGCGCGCAGATCCTGTGGATCGTTGGCCTCCTGGCTGTCTATTGGATCCTGATGGCGCAAGCGCCTTTTGACGTGGAACACAACTTCGCGCACTCCATCGACCGCATTGTACTCGGCGCGCATAATTACCACGCCACCAAGACCTGGGATCCTGAGGGGATCGTGAGCACCTTGCCAGCCATTGCGACGGCACTGTTCGGCATCATGGCCGGACACATTCTGCGTCTGAAGCGCGATCTGGCCGAACGCACCGCGTGGCTTTTCACCGCAGGCAGCTTCCTGATCGCCATGGGTTTGATTTGCGATATCTGGCTGCCCATCAACAAAAAACTCTGGACCAGTTCCTTTTCGCTCTTCATGGCCGGGTTGGATTTTGTGCTCCTGGCCATATTCGTGTGGCTGATCGATCATCTGGGGAAGCAACGGTACGTGCGGCCGCTGGTGATTATGGGCATGAACTCCATCACGGTGTATATGGCCTCGGAACTGGTGGATGAAGCCCTGAGCGCCACGGGTTGGCGCGAGGCGATTTACAAAACCATATTCGCCCCGCTAGCCTCGCCCGTGAACGCATCGCTGCTTTATGGCGTCGCCTACGTGGCGCTGATGTACGCTATCGCCTATGTCATGTACAAACGCAACTGGTTCTGGCGCGCTTGAAAGGCCCACGGTCCCGGCTAGTTTCCCGGATCCTCACCTGGGTGCTGAGTTAGCCGCCATGCATGCGGCGCTGGACGATTTCCGAAAGCGAATAGGCTTCGGACGCGCCATGGCCGGACCCCAGGTTGGCATCCCGAAGCGCGTGCTGGTGATGAACCTTGGGGCTACGCCATTTGCACTCGTGAATCCGGAAATCGTGTGGCGTAGTGCGGAGGAGTTTGAAGTCTGGAACGATTGCCTCAGCATTTCAGACCCGCGTGATCCGGGTGAAGCGCAACTGCAGCATCTCGGTGCGATTTGAGGACGAAGCCGGCCGGATCCGCAATTGGCAGCGCCTGGCACCCGATCTTGCCGGGTTAGTCCAGCACGAGGTGGATCATCTCGACGGCATCCTGAAGACCCGGCGTGCCTTCGGTCCGGATGCCGTGCAGTCCATCAATCGCCATGCTGAACTGGTGGGCGCGGCCCGTCCGCAATCCAGACTCCCGCTCGCGTGCATCGCCCGCGCGGCTGCCACCATCAACCCGGTTTTTCGGGCGTCTCCCCAATGGCTGCCAACTTACCCTGAAACTGGAGACCGCGAATCCCATTCGTAGCTTCAAGGGCCGGGGCGCGGACTTCCTGCTTTCCGAAGCGGAGGCCCGAGGGGACCAGCGCCGGGAACTGGGGCCAAGCCATGGCTTACGCGGCCCGTGCCCGGGGGCGCAAGTTGATCGTCTTCGCAGCGACTAACGCCAATCCTCTGAAGATCCAGAGTATGAGCTTATTCGGCGCGGATATGCGGTTCCAGGGCGGGGATTTCGACGCCGCGAAACTGACCGCTAAGCAATACGCTGAGTCAGTGGACGCGTGGATGGTGGAGGATGGCCTGGAGCCTCAGGTGTCGGAAGGCGCGGGTTCCATCGCGGTGGAATTGCTGGCGCACCGGCCGGCCCTTGATGCCATCTTCATCCCCCTCGGCAACGGTGCGCTGCTGAACGGAATTGCCCGGTGGATGAAGGCGGCCAGTCCGGCCACGCGCGTGATCGGGGTCTGCGCCACCGGAGCCGATTCGATGAAGGTCTCATCCGAGGCCCGCCGGGCGGTCGATCTCCCCGCCGCCCACACCATCGCGGATGGAATCGCAGTGCGGGTTTCCATCCCGGAGACAGTTGAAAACATGCTCGGAATCGTGGATGAAGCCGGGCTGGCCGCGCTCGAACAGCACAGGAGGAATTTGAGGGCCAATCGGTTGCCACGATACTGTGCGGCTGTAACCTGACCGCCGCGCAACGTCGCGAATGGCTCGGCCAGTTCGCGCTAAGATCTACCAATGCATGCCAGAAAGATTGTCGTGGTGGGCAGCGCCAACATGGATATGGTGATGGGGGTGAAGCGTCTGCCCCGCGAAGGGGAGACCATCACGGGGACGGACTTGCGTTTGTTCGCGGGTGGAAAGGGGGCGAACCAGGCGTGCGCGGCGGGGCGTTTAGGGGCGCGGGTGGAGCTGATTGCGCAGGTTGGCCAGGATGCGTTTGGAGAGTCTTTGGTGAAGGCCCTGGCGGCGGCCGGCGTGGGGGTTTCCGGGGTGGGCCGATCGGACCGGGCCACCGGGTGCGCGTCGATCTATGTGATGCCGGACGGGGAGAACTCTATTGTGATTTCGCCGGGCGCGAACGCCACGTTGGATCCCCGGACGGCGCTACAGCGGCTACTTCTAAATGAGGGGGATCTGGTGCTGTGCCAGCTGGAGACTCCGCTCGAAACCGTGGCGGCAGTGTTGACGCATGCGAAGGGACGAGGCGCGGTGACGGTACTGGATCCAGCACCGGCGCGTGTGTTGCCGGCGAGTCTTTTGCGCGAGGTGGATTGGTTGACGCCGAACCAGACCGAGGCCGGCGTGCTGTTGGGCGGGTTGAATTTTGCGGTCGACGGGATGGATCGGGCGCGGGAGGCGGCGGGGTTGCTGCTGGAACTGGGAGCGCTGGGCGTGGTGATGAAGTTGGGGGAGGCCGGCGCCCTGGTTTGGGACGGCCGGAAGGCAGTGGAGGCGCGGGCATTTCGGGTGAATGCGGTGGACACCACGGGCGCGGGGGATGCGTTCAACGGCGCGCTGGCGGCGGCATTAGCGGAGGGGCGGCCGATGGAAGACGCACTCCGGTTCGCCAATGCGGCGGCGGCCATCTCAGTGACCCGGGCGGGGGCGCAGGCGTCGATGCCCTCACGGGTTGAAGTCGAGGATTTCCTGTCCGGAGGTGCGCCGGGTTAGCTTTATAGACGACGGTGCGCTCGAAGGTCCATCACTCGTGCATCGTGCATCCGCCGATGCGCTTCATTTCAGCCACTTGGCCCCGGTGATCCAACTGAAACGTTACGCGATCTCCTTCCTGGATGCCCAGGCGATTGCCGCCCCGAGGAAGCGTGAAGGCGAGCATTAAGTCTGGTTCGTCGGCTGGAATAATAAAGCCGAGGCCGTCAGGTCCGAAATCGAAAATTTGTCCGGCGCGGGCAGTTGTCATTGCTTGTTTAGCCTCTTTTGATTACATATCGGCGGAAAAGCGAGGTTTTTTGGCCCCGCGATTAGAAGTGTAGCGGGCGGCATGGGTTCCGCAACTCCGGGCACTCACGTTGAGCGCCGCCTGGGGATCCATCATAGACTTTGGTTTCAATGTCTTACCAATCTCGACGGAGCGGTCGAAAAAAACTCCAGATCGTTGGGAACGGGTTTCCCCGCAGGCCGCGGAATGGGCTAAAGTGAAAGAGGAGGCACTCGATGTCGACAGCGCAATCCGGTTATCTGTTCGACCTCGGTCCAGATGGGCTTGGTTTCATTGTGGACCTTGACGGACAGCAGATGTGGGCTT
>JBBQUE010000401.1:0-4261 GCA_038212805.1 Bryobacterales bacterium
GTATGGCTGGGGCCGGATAAGCGATAGCTCCGGGGGAGCAGGGCAGGGCGGGGGATTCGCGACCAGCGTATAGGTCTTATCCAGAATCACCTTCCAGTTGCCTTTAAACTCCTGATGCCGGGTGAGCAGCAGCGTGGTGCAAGCGCCGCCCAACCGGGTGACATCGATTTCCGAATCGTCATAAACAAAGATGGTGGTGGACCACGCCGGTCCCGCAAAAATAAGTTTTACGCAATTTCCAGATCATCCGTTCTGAAGAGCAGTGGCACCTTCAACTGGAGCACTCGCATCGCCAGTTTCAAGTTCCCGAGCTGCCAATAGGAACAAACGGGCGTTCGCGAAATATCGCGGATGCCCGTTTGTCACGCGATCCCGGCAGCTTATCATCATGAGGTGAGTTGGAAGAAACCTCATCTCTACGCGTTGCTGCTGTTCCTGGTCAACCTGGCCGTGGCGCGCCGCCTGTTTAGCGTGGAATTCACTCAGCACCTCAATTCCAATGAAGGCTCATTCATAAGCATCAGCCGGTTTCTGATGGAACGCTGGCCCCATATTTCCTGGTTCCCTTTCTGGTTTAACGGCGAACCCTTTGAGAATTCGTATACCCCGCTGCTGCATATGGTGGACGCGCTGTTTGCGAAAATCACCCACACTTCGCCGGCGCTCGCGTTTCATGCGGTAACCGCGTTCTTTTACTGCCTGGGGCCCGTGCTGTTGTTCTGGATGGCATGGCGCATGTCCGGGTTGTTGGCCCCCAGTTTCTTCGCCGCCCTGGTGTATTCGTTAACCTCGCCATCCGTAGTGTTCGCGGCGGTGCGGAATGACGTTGGATGGTTTCATCCGCGCCGCCTGCAAACACTGGTGCATTACGGGGAGGGGCCGCATAACGTGGCTCTGGCGCTGCTGCCTCTGGCGATTCTGTGCACCTGGCTGGCGCTTGAGAAGCGGCAATATCGCTGGTTCGTGGCCAGCGGCGCGCTGATGGGCTCCCTGGTTCTGGTGAACGCGTTTGCGGCCGTGGATCTGGTGCTGGCGTTGGCATGCCTGGCGGCGGTGCAGCCCGTGGGCCGCAGGATTCGCGGCCTGTTGATGATTGGGGCTACCGGCGCGGCGGCCTATCTGTGGATTTCTCCTTTCCTTACGCCTACGCTGATCCGGACCATCGGGGCAAACTCAGCCATCACCAGCGGCGGCTATCACCTCACCCGGCAAGTGGCCCTGGTCGATTTGCTGGTCCTGGCCGGCGCCGTGGCGATCTACGCGCTAACGGTTCGATGGCGCATGTTTGAACGCCTGGCGTGCCTGCTGGCCTACGTGTTCTTCGCCATCCCCGCACTGTTCCATTTTGCGAAAATCACGATCTTGCCGCAGGCTGAGCGCTACCACCTGGAAATGGAGATGGGCGTCTGCCTGGCTTTGTTTTTTACGATTCACCGCGCGATGGAAGGGCGCGGCGTAGGCTGGAGAGCGGGGGCGGCCGGCTTGGTGACGGGGCTGATGATCGCGCAGTTGATCAGCTACCGGCTCTATGCGCGCGAGTTGATCCACAAAATCGACATCACCACCACCATTGAATACCAGACCGCCAAGTGGATTGATGCCAACCTGCACGGGCTGCGGGTGATGGTTTCAGATGAGGCGGGCACGTGGTTCAACGTGTTCAGCGATAACAGCCAGTTGAACTCCGGGCACGATCCGTTTTCGCCGAACTCCATGGTCCAGACCGCCACCTTCGGGATCTACTGGATCGACGAAGCCGAGCATACCGTGCCATGGTTAAAAGCCTACGGGTGCCACGCGATTACAGTGCCGGGGCCCAACAGCCGGATGACGTACCGGCCCTTTCGCAATCCCCGGAAATTCGACGGGGTGCTCCCGCTGCTGTGGCATCAGGAAGACGATTCCATCTTCGCCGTCCCGCAGCGGTCGAAATCGCTGGCACACGTGGTGCCGGAGAGCGCGGTGGTGGCTCATCCTCCGGTGAATGGTCTGGACACGGCGGAGGTAAGCCGCTTCGTGGCTGCCCTGGACGACCCCGCTCTGCCTCTGGCGGAACTCAACGGCAGGCGCTTGACGGGCCTGGTGGCGCCGGGGCAGGTCATGGCAGTGCAGATTACCTACGATCCGGGGTGGGTGGCAACATCGCGGGGGCGGCCGGTGCCGATTACACGCGACGGGCTGGGACTGATGACGCTGCACCCATCGTGCGCCGGCCCGTGTGACATCGACCTGGTTTTCGAGGGCGGATTGGAGCGCCGCATCTGCTGGATCTTGAGCTGCCTGGTGATGCTGATGGCCGCAATCTGGGGTGGGTTCCGCCGGGTTCGATACTCTGGTAGAGATGTTTGATTACGTTCGCAAGTGGAGCCAGGACCGGGACGAGCGGGGCTGGTGGCATAGCTTTGAACTGCCGGACGGCCGCCGCATTCAGGGCGTGTGTTCTGTCGAGAGCTTGCGGGACCGGATCGGGCGCTTTCCGATTCCAGAGGATCTCACCGGCCAGCGGGTGCTGGACATCGGAACCTGGGATGGCTGGTTCGCCTTCGAAATGGAGAGGCGCGGCGCGGACGTGGTGGCCATTGACGATTGGGACAATCCACGCTTCCGTGAGATGCACGCCATGGTCAACTCACGGGTGGACTACCGGCAGTTCGATGTCTACGATCTGACGCCAGAAAGCGTGGGGCGCTTTGACATCGTGCTGTTTATGGGCGTGCTCTACCACTTGAAGCACCCGCTGCTGGCGCTCGAAAAGGTGTGCGCATTGACCACCGGCATGGCGGTCGTGGATTCGTTCATCTTGCGGGAAGAGCACCGGCCCGGGGAGCAGGTGGATACCCGCTCCATCATGGAGTTTTACGAAACCACGGAGTTTGGCGGCCAGACCGACAACTGGGTGGGACCCAGCCTGCCGTGCCTTTTGGCGTTTTGCCGGACGGCTGGTTTCGCACGCGTGGAACTGCAGAGCGTACTTGACTATGGCGCATGCGTGGCTTGCTTCCGGGATTGGGGGGGGGCGGAGCCAGGCGCACCCGCGGGACCCGAAGTGCTTGCGGCCTTCCACGCGCGGGACTTCGGAATGAACTTCCGTTCGGATCGCGACGAGACCGTGGTGGTATGGATCGCTTGGGCGGGCGAGCCGCTGACGGTTGACCAGGTGAAACCCGAAGCGGGAGGCTACGGCGTGCGGCCGATTGAGGTTAGGATGGAACGCGCGGGCGAGATGGCGGTGGTGTTCAAGCTACCGCCCGGCCTGACGCCTGGGATCCATGATGTGCGGGTTCGGGTACCCGGCAGCGCGCCCGGGAACGCGCGCCCCATTGCCGTTGATATGCCGGCGCTGAATACCTCAGCGCGGCTTTTTTCGGCCTGCGACGGAACTACCTGGGCTCCGGATCAAATCGATCTCGGCAAGGGCGATACGTTAACCGTTTGGGTGGAGGGACTGCCGCCCAACGCTGATCACAACAACGTAAAGCTGCGGTTGGGGAATACGCCGCTCCGCATCAGTTACTTAGAGCCAGGCGCAGGCGAAGCCCGCCGCCAGATCAACGCGCAGGTGCCGCTTTCCGTGCCTGCCGGCGAGACGGAAGTCCGGCTAATGGATTGTCCGGGTCTTCCGGTTCATGTAATCCATGAGCAGATACTCGCCTAGGTTGTAGGGCGTGGTGAAGTACGCCTTGCCCCGGCAAAGTTCCGTTACCTTCTGCACGAAGTTGACCAAGCCGTAATCGCTGGCCAGCATGAACGTATTGATCATAATTCCCTGGCGCTTGCAGCGGCTGACTTCTTCCAGGGTCTTGCTGATCACCAGCGGATCCAGGCCGAAGGCATTCTTGTAAATGCGCCCGTCTTCCAGCGTGAGCGCCGAAGGCTTTCCGTCGGTGATCATGATGATCTGCTTCATGTCCTTTTTTTCCTGGTTCAGCAGACGCTGCGCCAGAATCAGGCCATCGCGCGTGTTGGTGTAGTAAGGCCCAACCTGGACTCGCGCCAGTTCTGAGATGCGAAGTTCCTCTGCGCTGTCGTGGAACAAGACGCAGCGGAGGCGGTAGACCGGATACTGCGTGCGGATCAGATTGGCCAAGGCCAGCGCCAACTTCTTGGCGGGGGTAAAACGGTCCTCGCCGTAAAGAATCATGGAATGGCTGCAATCCAGCATCAACACCGTGGCGCAGGAGCTTTGGTATTCCGATTGATGCACGTACAGATCGGAGTACTCCAGGTTCAACGGAACCGTGAGGCCCTCGCGCTGTACGGC
>JBBQUE010000402.1:0-4260 GCA_038212805.1 Bryobacterales bacterium
GCCAGCAACGGCCAAACAGGTAATCGTCAGAAACTGTTTCATCATTGAGATATATTCTCCTAAAACCATTAAGCTACGAACACTCAACCACGTACGCTGGCGGCGGGAATCTTGCGCACCAGATCTTCCATCTCATCGCGCCCTTCGCTGCCGATGGTAAAGCAGTCCACGCATTCCTGCGCGAGGGCGAACTGCAAACATTCATCCACCTTGCTGCGTAACGCGCCGGCGCCCAGAATCTTCATCCCAATGACGCCCTTGCCGGCAGCCTGCATTTGCTTCAGCACGGCTAGCACCGTTGCGGGATCCGCGTCCATGGCCTTTTGCGCCGGATTGATGCGGGCCAGGTCCACCTCCACCCAGGGCGTGACGGCCGCGGTCTTCAATGCGCCCAGCGTATGGCAGGAAGTTCCATGGGTTCGGATAATGCCCTTCTCGCGAGCCTCCGACAGCACGGCCATTGCGCCCTTCTTGCGCTCCGGCCAATCGTCGTCGGTCATCTTGTGCAGCAGCATGACGTCGATATAATCGGTGCCCATCTCGCGCCGGAACCGGTCCAGATCGGCGCGCATTTCCTTCTCGGTGGATGCGCTGGTCTTGCTCATGATGGCGATCTTTTCCCGCGCCACGCTCTTCAGCCCCTGCTTCACATGCGGATGCGTGCCGTACTGATCGGCCGTATCCCAGAACGTAATGCCGTTGTCGTAAGCGGCCCGGAACAGATCGCCCAATCCGTTCACGCCCAGCTTGCGCGTCTGGTTTGAACTGCCGCCAGCGCCGTTGGTGCCAGTGCCCTGCGCCAGACGGCTGAGTTCTATCTGGCGCGGTCCAAGCTTGATCCGGTCCGACGCCAGCTTCGGCGTGTTTCCAGCTAAAAGATGATAAGGAAAGGCCTGCAGGGAAACTGCTCCCGCTGTTACCTTAGACGCCGCGTTGCGCAAGAAATGACGACGGTTCATGCCCGGCCTCCAGCCAATTGCAAAATTAGCATACTTCCTATGCCACCTTGTGAGGCCTCACCATCAGCACCATCCCCGCGCCAATCACCGCGGCCGCCACCAGAAACAGCATACCGCCCACGTAGGAGTGCGTTCGATCGCTGATGTAGCCGATGATGTAGGGGCCCACAAATCCGCCGATATTCCCCACGCAGTTGATCGATCCCACCACGGCGGCGGCGGCGGCACCCGACAGAATCGAATTCGGGATCGACCAGAACGGCGGCATCCGCGCGCTGATCCCACAGGCCGCAATGGTGAATGCCACCACGCCCAGAATTACGTTGCTCGTCATCACGGATAGCGCCAGGCCCGCACCCCCGATTAACAACGCCAGGGCCACATGCCAGCGCCGCTCCTTCCGCTTATCAGAGCTCCAACCCCAGAACAAAGTAAACGGCCAGGCAGCCAGGAAAGGAATCACCGACAGCAGCGTAACGGTCAGCGGACTGAACCCGCTTAACTTTTGCATCATCTTCGGCAGCCAGAACTGCAGCCCGTAGCTCATCGCTGTGCCAAAGAAGTAGACCAAAGTGAGCAGAATGATGTCGCGGTGCGCGAAGGCCTGCCAGATACTGTGCTTCTTGCTGCCGGAAACCAAGGCTCGTTCGCGTTCCAGTTCCCCCACCAGCCAATCACGCTCATCCTGGGGCAGCCACTTTGCGTCGGCCGGCCGGTCCGTCAGGTAGAAGAGCGTCACTACGCCCAGAATCACGGCCGGAATCCCTTCCAGAATCAGCAGCCAGCGCCAACCCCCATAGCCCAGCCAGTGAATTTTCATCAGCGCGGCGGAGACCGGCGAGCCGATAATCTGTGACAGAGGAATAGCCGCGGTGAACAGTGCCAATGCCTTGCCGCGATCCGCCGCGCGGAACCAGTGCGATAGGTAGACAATCACGCCCGGGAAAAAGCCCGCTTCCGCCACGCCCAACATAAAGCGCGCCCAGTAGAATTCCTGGCGGCTATGAATCAGGCCCGTGTAGGCCGCGCACACGCCCCAGGTGATCATAATGCGCGAGATCCATTTACGGGCGCTCCAAAGCTCCACCAGCATGGTCCCAGGCACCTCCAGCAGCACGTAACCCAGGAAAAAGATGCCGGACCCGAAGCCGAACACCTCGTTCGAAAAGCTGAGTTCCTTGGTCATCTCCAGGCCGGCGTAGCTAAGGTTGACGCGATCCAGATACGCCACCACGTACAGCACGCAGAGAAAAGGAATCAGGCGGCGGGTGATGCGGCGGCGGGTGCGTTCAGCAATAGGCAGGGGAGCCATGTCCTGATTTTCTGGTAAGGCGTTCATCGATCCCGCTAGTATACTCTGCGGTGCCGGCGCGCTACCGCAAGTGATACGCTGAGGATGTCCGCCGGGAGAACATGCCTATGCCGATGACATCTCCAGTCTCGACGCCACCGCTGACCGAGGGCGAGCGCCTCACTCGTGACGAATTTATGCGCCGCTGGGAGGCTATGCCGGATCTGTTTTGGGCCGAGTTGATTGACGGTATCGTGCATATGCCTTCCCCTGTTTCCAAAATTCATGGCTATTCCCACGCGCATCTGAGCGCCTGGTTGTCGTTCTACGTGGCCGTTACGCCAAGCTGTAGTTTCCTGCCGGCCACAACGTGGCTAATGTCCGAGGACAGTGTCCCCCAGCCCGACCTTGCCTTGATAATTCTTCCCGAACACGGCGGCCAATCGAGGGTGGAAGGCGAATACGCCGCCGGCGCTCCAGAACTGATCGTCGAGATAAGCCACACCACCAGCACCAGGGACACCGGCGCGAAGCTGCGGCTTTATCAACGGAACGGTGTCCAGGAATACCTGATCGTCCAGCCGGGAAAGCAACGGATCGCCTGGCGTGAACTGGCCGAAGGAACCTATCGGGACATCGAAGCGGGCCCGGATGGTTTGCTTCGATCGCGCATCTTTCCTGGCCTTTGGTTGAATCCCACGCAACTTTGGAATGGCGACTTTCCAGGTTTGGCGTCTACGGTTCAGCAGGGCGCAGCCACCCCTGAACACGCCGCGTTCGTGCAGAAACTTGCCCGCCGTCCGTGATCTGCTAGTGTACGGTATTACCTGTTCTCCACCATGTTGCGAACCCGTCTCCTTTTGCTTATGGCCTTTCCGGCTTTGATCTCGGCGCAAGACCGAACCCAGGCCCGGTCCATGGTGATCACCCCACGCGGCATTGTGGCCACGGCTCAAACTCTGGCATCCCAGGCCGGCGCTCAGATTCTGGCTCGGGGCGGTTCAGCCGTGGACGCCGCCATCGCGGCCAACGCCGTGCTCAGCCTGGTGGAGCCGATGATGAACGGGCCCGGCGGCGATCTCTTCGCGCTCATCTGGGAAGCCAAGACGGGCAAACTCCACGGCATCAATGCCAGCGGATGGGCACCCACGAAGCTCACCATTGAGTATCTGAATCAGAACGGCTTTTCGTCCATGCCCAGCAGCGGGATCCATACCGTCACGGTTCCGGGCTGCGTGGAAGGTTGGGAACGCGTCCATAAAAAATTTGGCAAGCGCCCGTGGAAGGAACTGTTCCAACCCGCCATCTATTACGCCGAGAACGGCTTCCCGGTCACGGAACTGATCCAGTGGGATTGGGAGAATGGCGCGTCCAAGCTGAACGGCGATGAAAACGCGCGCCGCGTGCTGCTCCCCAATGGATCGGCCCCGAAGGTGGGCCAGATGTTCAAGAATCCGGAACTGGGGCATGCGTTCCGGCTGATTGCCGATCTGGGGGCCGCGGCCATGTACAACGGGCCCATCGGCGAGGCGTTGCTGAAGACCTCCCGGCGGTTGGGCGGCACCATGACGGCGGACGATCTACGCGAGTATAAGTCCGAATGGGTGCAGCCCATTTCCAGCCAGTACCGCGGCGCGAAGGTTTATCAGCTTCCCCCGAACGGCCAAGGCATCGGAACGTTGACCATGCTGAATATCATGGAAAATTTTCCCCTGGGCGACCATGCGCAGACCAGCGCCGACGCACTGCACATTGAAATCGAGGCCCAGAAGTTATCGGTGCAGGATTTGAAACGCTATGTGGGCGATCCGAAATTCGCCGCCATCCCGGTAGAGGGCATGCTGTCGAAAACCTACGCCAAGGAACGGGCTGGGCTGATCGATCCGAAGAAAGCCAAGTGTGACGTGGGTCCGGGGGAGCCGCCGCCGGGCCACGGCAACACCACCTATCTGAGCGTGGTGGATAAAGAGGGCAACGTGGTTTCGTGGATCCAGAGCATTTCAGATATTT
>JBBQUE010000403.1:0-4254 GCA_038212805.1 Bryobacterales bacterium
CGCACCGAACAAGGCGGCAGCCACGCAAATCAGAGGACCCAAAACAAAGCCAATAGGAGCCAGCGCCAGCGCGATAATCACGCCGAACCCCACCAACAACCCGGCCGCCAAACGCGGCATGCCGCGAAACATAGTTAGCAGCAGGGGCACCACCGCAATGGAAATCAAAACAATCAGCCCGGCCGCGATAATGCAGAACAACGTGTCGATCCATAACCCGAAGCCGCTGTCCAGGTAGCGCGCCGCTATAGCCACGCCCACGATCGCCGCCACCAAACCCCCGCGGAGCGCCCCCACGCGCGCTTCGGGCCCAGGCCGCACGTCACTCCAGAACCGGGTAAACCACGCTGCCACTCTACGAAACATGGTTTGAGTATAGTGTGGAACGGGCCATTGCCCTGTTTGGTTCCTTCACTAAAAAGGAACGGTGATGCCGGGAAGAGTGTTCCCGCAGTCCCGGTGGGATACTTGTGGCATGGCACGTCTCCCTGTGTTGGCAGCGTCGGCTGCGATTGGTATGGTATCGGGTTTACGTTGCATGATGGCACCCGCGATTGTCAGCAGGGCCTCGGGCAATGGTAGTCTTCCTCTTCCGCCGGGTCCGTTGCACTGGCTGGGATCCACGGCCTCCACAAATGCCTTCACCGCTCTGGCAGTCGGGGAACTGATCGCCGATAAGACCCCCCAAATCCCCAGCCGGACCACCCCCGGACCCCTGGCCGCGCGCATGATCAGTGGTGGACTGTGCGGCGCGGCCATCTGTGCGTCGAAGGGTGAACGGGCACTCACGGGAGCGGTCGTCGGTGCCCTTTTCGCGGTGGGCGGGGCCTTTCTTGGCTACCACTTGCGGAGGCGCGCCGTTCGCGATGGGGGCTTCCCGGACAGTGTAGTCGCGCTAACCGAGGATGCCGTAGCCATCACCGGAGGCTTAGTGACAGTCGCCGCTATTGATGTTAGTCGATAAAGATTGCGGTCAGCGGAATGACCACGTCTCCAGCCGGGTTGCGCAGAAAGCCGTCCTTGGCCTCGCGCGATCCTTCGTTCGTGTGTATCCAAGCCCGGCGGGTATCGGGCCGGATCACCCAAACGCACGGGACGCCGAAACCCAGGTAGTCGTCGATCTTGTCCTGAATATCGGCGGCGCGGTCATCCGGCGACAGGACCTCCACCACTACCTCAGGCGGATCTGTAATGATGCGCCCCGACGGTTTACCCCCACGAATGATGGTGACGTCCGGCACCCGGAAGCGGTCCGCCTTGATCTGCACCCGCACTTCCACCCCGGCCCAGAAACCGCGCGTCTGAGTCAAGACAAACAGGTACGTGCGGCCTTGAGCGTCGCTATGGCTGATCTCTCCCACATTGCGCTCCTGCAGGCTTCCCTCGATATATTCGCGGTCCGGATCGTAAGTATGCCCAAGGTATTCGGACAGAGGAACCAGCACGGCGGTGGACATGACCGAATTATAGCGGCATTGTCGCTGACATGTCGTTTCAATCCTCTTCTCATCGGGGAGGCGGTCCGGACGTGAGTTGCGCGGGCGATTGGTCATTTCACGTTGGTCTTCCCGCTGGTCACCCTGACCAGATACGCCACATGAGCGGATATGGAATTGACTGTCACGAATTTCAAAAGCAATCCCGGCGGACAAAAGGGTTCCCTTTTTCTCTCTAAAGGGCAAGATAGAAAAACCATAGCAATCGACAGGGAGCCGGTCACGCGAACGCGTTTTTGGATCACGTAACCAGCAAGAAAGTAAGAAGCACTGGTGACCAGGATGGCAATGCAAGTCAGCACAACCGGATTAAACGAGTTAAGCTTTGAAATGTGAGGGGCTCGCGAACTATCACAAAGCCCACAATGGAGAGTTAGATGGGCAGCTTGCACGCCGTAGTCCGATCAGATGAATAAAATTCCCCCACTTCTCAAATGCCTGACCTTACCCTATTGTCCGCCAACACCAAACTATTCGCGGCATTCAACTCACGGCTCAACAACGTCCACGTACCGGTCCGCCCTCACATCTTTTAACCTCTGTGAGATCCCGGAAGGCCAGATAATCTCAATGGACCTTACGCTCTCGTCTTTTCCCAAACCGAAATGTACGGCGCGATCGCTGCTGCTGGCGTACCCTACCGCCGTGGTGACGTGGTTCCACTGCTCGCCAGAATTTGTGGAAATGTGAACTCGCGCGCCTATTGCATCGCGGTTGCTTCGGGAGCCGGTTAACCGCAATCCAAGCCAGTGATTACCGGCCCCTGCGACATTACGCAGCAGCAGCGGAGCACCGCCGATCCGGGTGACTACAGCGTCCACTCGCCCGTCTCCGTCCAGGTCCCCAAAGGCCGCACCGCGATGCCAGGCTGGTACACCAATTTCATAAGGCCTGAATGTGCCATCGCCGCTCGCAACCAGCAGCACATTTGGCTGTGGCGATTTTCGGCTTGCACCCATGGCGGCTCTATCCTGGACGTCCCCGCACGCCGCAAACAGGTCCTTATAACCGTCGTTGTCAAAATCGTACGCGCCACCGCTCCAGCCGCTTAGCGGTAGTGTAGCCGCCCCGATCCGGCTTTGGTAGGTTGCATCCGTGAAGAATCCATTTCCGCGATTCGCGTAAAAGGGAAAAGTTTCATTAGTCAGCGCCGTAATAAAGAGGTCCGGGCGGCCATCATTGTTCATGTCGCGAAAATCGACCCCCATGGACGACAGCGCCCGGCCATCGTCGTTCATCGCTACGCCGGCGCCAAATGCGACCTCCCGGAATGTACCGTTTCGCTCGTTATGGAACAGAAAGTTGGGGACGGTATCGTTGGCAACGAATACATCCGTGTATCCATCGCCGTCATAGTCGGCAAACGCGACGCCCATGCCCTTACCGATATACCGCCCGATGCCGGATTTTTCGGTTACATCGGTAAATGTGCCGTCACCGTTGTTGTGATACAGCGTGTTGGCGAGGCCCTCATAATTCCTGGGATGACAATAGCTCCGGTAGGTGCGCGGATCGCCGCAGAAAGGCTCCGTGGCAGGGTCCCATTTCACGTAATTCACCACAAACAGGTCCAGCCGCCCGTCGTTGTCGTAGTCGAACCAACCAGCCGACACCGCCCAGCGGCCCTGATTTTGAACGCCTGCTTTCGCGGTCACGTCCTCAAAAGTCCCATTGCCCCGGTTGCGATACAGGATGTTCCGGTTCACGCCGGCCACGAACAGATCCGTCCAGCCATCGTTGTCGAAGTCCGCTGCTGCCGCGGCGATGCTGAAACCTTCGCCCTGAACCCCAGCCTTCTCCGTTACGTCTTCAAAGGTCCAGTCACCCCGGTTGCGATACAGCCGGTTGTGATAGGAGGAATCCACCTTCTTCAGCGACGGCTCCTGCGCTCCGTTAGTAAAGAAGATATCGAGCTTGCCGTCATGGTTGTAGTCCAGCAGGGCGACACCGCCGGCCATCGTCTCGATCTGGTGTTTCTCGGGAGTTGCTGAGTTTCGCAGCACAAACGCGATGCCCGATCCAGGAGTCCGGTCCTCGAAAAAGGTGGGGGCCCCGCCAGCCGCGCATGCGATCAGAATAGTTGCGAAGGCGCGCCGCATCCCGATATAGTACACCCAGGTTGATCCGAACAACAACTTCCGGCGTTCTTCTCGTGGCAAGCGTTTTTGCGCAAGTCTCCGAATATGATCGGGGCGTGGTTCTGATCCAAAAGGGTCAGCCCACGGCCGCGGTACCGTTACTGATCCTAGCGACGGAAGCACACCCAGCCCAGGCGCGCGCTTGGGTGGCTTTGGGAGTTGCGTACGCCGCCCAGGGCATGTACGGCTTGGCTGAACCGCCGTTTGCCCATGCATGCGATCTGGATCCGAAGCTGCACGAAGCCTGCTATTACCAGGGTAGATCCCTCTACGCGCTGGGTCGCTTCGAAGCCTCTATCCAGGTGCTCCAGCGGGCAGATCGCTTTCATCCCAACTCATGGAAAATCCGCTTGGGAATCGCGCAGGCGCTGGAGGGATTGGGCAGAGCGGCGGAAGCCGAGAAAGAGTTTCGCGGGACGCTCTTACTGGGACAAACCAGCGATCCTCAACCAGGCGTGGCTTTGGGATTATTTCTGGTGCGCCAGGGCCGGTCGGGAGAAGCCATCGGACTTTTAGACGAGGTGTTGCTAGCCTTCCCTTCCAGCGCCGAAGCTCACCTGCAACTCGGACGCGCGCTGCTGGAACAAGAAAACATCGCCCAAGCCCTCCCGCATCTGGAG
>JBBQUE010000404.1:0-4250 GCA_038212805.1 Bryobacterales bacterium
CGGTGTAGGTGCCTTGATCATGGGCTCATCATTGCCGAAGTTATATACCAGCCCCTTCTCGGGCACGTTATTAAAAAACGCGAACAGGCTATAGAAATCGCGCTGCTTCACCGGGTCGTACTTATGATCGTGGCAGCGCGCGCACCCCATCGTCAGCCCCAGCCACACGGTTGACGTGGTTTCCGCCCGGTCCGCCACGTACTCCACGCGAAACTCCTCGGGCACAATTCCGCCTTCCGCATTGCTCCGGTGATTACGATGAAACCCGGTCGCGACGATCTGCGAAACCGTGGCATTCGGCAGCAGATCCCCCGCGATCTGTTCGATGGTGAACTGGTCAAACGGCATGTTGCGATTCAACGCGTCAATCACCCAATCGCGCCACCGCCACATGCTGCGCTCGCCATCGCTCTGGTAGCCATTGGTGTCGGCATAGCGCGCCGCGTCCAGCCAGCGCACCGCCATCCTTTCGCCATAGCGGGCAGAGGCCAGCAGCCGGTCCACCACCTTTGCATAGGCGCCCGGGGACGCATCCCGTGTGAATGCATCCACCTCCGCGATGGTGGGCGGTAACCCGGTCAGATCCAGGCTTACGCGCCGGATCAACGCCGTCCGGTCCGCCTCTGGCGAGGGCCTCAACCCCTCCTTCGCCAGACGTTCCCGCACCAGCGAATCGATGGCCGTTCCGGGCCTGCGCTTCGGAGCAATGAACGACCAGTGGCTTTCCCAGCGCCCGCCCTCCGCCACCCACCGCCGCAGCACGTCAATCTCGCGATCCGTCAGCTTATCGCGGCCCATATAGGCGGGCGGCATGCGCAGCGTTTTATTTTCCGACGTCACCCGCTTCACGATTTCGTTCTTCGCGGCCGCCACCCCTTCCTCCGTATCAAACCGCAGCTTCGTCTTGCGATTCGCCGGATCCGGACCGTGGCAGGTGTAGCACTTATCCGAAAGAATGGGCCGCACATCGCGGTTAAACTCCACCGCGCCACCCGCGAAGAGGAACAGAAACAAGGGGAATAGATTCATCGTGCCGTCACGCCTGTGCGCTATAGTGCAATTCTATTCGATTTTGATTATCCTAAATTCGGCAGTTGAGCCGGCTCTCAACCCCGTTTCGCTTTTGCCCTACACCGGTTCCATCTGCTGCGCAGATCACGTTCAGGGTAGCAAAAGCTTTTCTTCCAACCAGTTGCGGCTGCTGGATCAATGGCGGTTTGTGTGCCCGCAACTGCCGGATTTAGGTTTATGACATACCGGGCAGATATCGCGATTGTGGGTGCGGGAATCGTAGGCTTGGCCCACGCTTATCTGGCTGCGCGCGCGGGTCTGCGGGTGGTGGTCTTCGAACGGAATGAGCAGGCGCGCGGCGCTTCCATCCGCAACTTTGGCATGATTTGGCCGGTGGGCCAACCGGCTGGAGCCATGCACCAGATGGCCCTGCGGAGCCGCGCCATCTGGCTGGATTTGCTCCATACCGCAGGGCTGCCCTATCGGCCAACCGGGTCGCTTCACGTCGCCTATCGCGAAGACGAAGCCAGCGTGGCGCGCGAGTTTGCCGAGGTCGCCCCGGCCCATGGTTTCGATTGCACATGGCGGAACGCTGCCCAGGTTCTCAGTTGCTCCCCCGCCGTGGTCGCCCAGGGTCTGCTAGGAGGCCTGTGGAGCCCCGGCGAACTCACTGTGGATCCCCGGCTCACCATTTCAAAGATCCCCGCGTTTCTGAGTGAACGCTATGGAAACGTCGAATTCCGCTTCGCTTCGCCCGTGCATTCCATCTGCCTGCCGCATGTGGAAACAGCCACTGAGCAATGGGAGGTGGACGCGGCCATCGTCTGCGGCGGCGACGATTTCGAAACGCTCTACCCGGCCCAATTCCAAGCCAGCGAAATCACGCGCTGCAAGCTCCAAATGCTGCGCACCGCCCCGCAACCGGATGCCTGGCAACTTGGCCCATCGCTGGCCGCTGGGCTGACCCTGCGTTTCTACCCGGCCTTTGAGATCTGTCAAACTTTGCCTATCCTGAAGCGAAGAATCGCGCAGGAAACACCCGCGTATGATCGCTGGGGCATCCACGTGCTGGTCTCGCAAACCGCCGACGGCGCGCTGACGCTGGGCGATTCCCACGAATACGGCCGTGCCATCGACATCTTCGATAAAGCCTCCATCGACCGCCTGATTCTGGATTACCTGGCTACGTTCCTGAAGGCCCCGTATCCCGGGATCGCCGAGCGCTGGCACGGCGTTTACGCCAAGCATCCCACTCAGCCCTTCGTCCGCTGGAAGCCCGAGGAAAATGTCCGCGTGGTGACCGCGCCCGGCGGGTCCGGCATGACCTTGTCCTTCGGGTTGGCCGAGCAAACTCTGGCGGAGATGGGGCTCTAAATGAAACTGGTTGCCGCAATCTTCGATTGGGCCGGTACCACAGTGGACCACGGCAGCCTGGCTCCCGTGCGGGTGATGCGGAAGCTCTTCGCGCAGCATGAGGTGCCTATTTCCGCCGCGGAAGCGCGCGCATTTATGGGGTTGCTGAAGCGTGACCACATCGCGGGAACCTTCACTCTCCCGCGCGTCCGTCAGGCCTGGACAGAACGGTACAAAGCTGCGCCGGACGATGCCACGGTCGCACAGCTTTTCGCCGAATTCATCCCGATGCAGCTGGATATCCTGGCTGGGTATTCCACCCTGATCCCCGGCGTTGCCGCTGCCATCGGACGCATGCGGGCGCGCGGTTTGAAGATCGGTAGCACCACCGGCTATACGCGGCCCATGCTGGATTTGCTGCTGGAACACGCCGCGTTGCAGGGTTACCGGCCGGACAGCGCCGTCTCGCCAGACGATGTCGGCGGTGGCCGCCCGCATCCATGGATGATCTATGAAAATGCTGTCCGGATGAAGGCATACCCGCTCTGGGCCATGGTGAAAATCGGCGATACCGCGTCCGACATCGACGAAGGCCGTAATGCTGGCCTGTGGACCATTGGCGTGGTCCGCACGGGTAACCTGATCGGGCTTTCCGAGGGCGAATGGAACGCCTTGCCAGCGGCTCAGCGGAACGAAATGTTAATCACCGCGCGCGCGAGAATGAGCGTGGCTGGCGCGCACTATGTTATCGACAGTGTTGCCGGTATCGATCCCGTTCTCGACCAGATCGATCAACGCCTTTGGGGAGAAGAACGTCCATGACCACCATCGGGCAAATCTTTGAACTTTTTGAATCTAAGGGAAAAGCGGCTTACTTCGGCGAGCCCGTATCGCAGGCGGCGCATGTCGGCCATTTGCTGCCCGCCCACGGCGGCCAACACGAAATCGCGGGCGAACAATTTTTGCTGAATGCCTTCGGTCCCGCTGTCTCGGAACCAGTTCGCCTGCACGTGGACGCCAAGCGCTACCTGTGCTTCAGCGATCCGGAGTATCTCAACGCGCTATCGCCCGCCCCCGTCCAAAGCTTGGCCCGACAAGGCGGGCCGCTCACCGCCGAACAGGCCGCCCGGTTTCAGGCTAACCAATACCATAACGATGCTTTGCCGGGTCTCAATGTCCCTGGTCTCGAACACTACCGTGGCGTTTTGGAACGCGCCCTACTGGATGAAGTATGCCCAGCTTAATTGAATTGTGGGAAGAACATACGGCGCACGAATTCGCCACCCGTGACACCGAAGCGACGCTCGCAACCATGGTGGACGACGCGTATGTGAATCACGTCCCGGTGCTGACCGGCGGCCACGGCAAGCCCGCCCTGCGCGCCTTCTATTCGCGGGACTTCATTTCGAAGATGCCGCCCGACACGACGCTGACGCCGATTTCGCGCACCGTGGGCGAGGATCAGTTGGTGGATGAGATGATCTTCGCTTTCACCCACACCATGGAAATGCCGTGGATGCTGCCGGGAGTGCCACCAACGGGCAAGCATGTGGAAATCCCCCTGGTGGCGATTGTGCGCTTCCGCGACGGCAAGTTGGCGCACGAACATATTTATTGGGATCAGGCTTCCGTGCTGAAACAAATCGGCCTGATCACTGATGAGTCGTTACCCGTGCGCGGCGTGGAGACCGCGGAGAAGGTGAGACAGGGGGCTGCGGCGGCTTGACCTCTCCACGCTTGGCAAAACAAGAAGTACAAACAGCGAATAGAACATTCGCATGATCAGCGCAAGATTTGAGCGCGCTAGGGCATCAAGCTCAGTTTGATGATCGCGGCCGCCGCCATGAATTTGAGCGCGTCATTGGAACTCGAAAGATAACCCTCAT
>JBBQUE010000405.1:0-4245 GCA_038212805.1 Bryobacterales bacterium
ACGTCCCGCTGGCGCGGAGCATTTGCGCTGGTGTAAGTCAGTGGACACTCTTCCACCCACTTATCGAATAGACCCCAGGCTGCTTACCGCGGCTTCCGGCGACCATGTCACGTGGATCTTGCCTGCAAAGGTGTCCAAGCCGCATGCCGTCGAAAGCGGCTCTGTTTCCGGGAATTGGCCTTCACCCTCTGGGTGAGCCGGAACAACCCTCTCTTTCTCGCTCAAGTTCAACAATGAATAACCAGTTCCGCCTTACACGCCGTGCCGCAACTGCCGGATTTGAAATCACGGAAGCAACGGCGGAAATGGCGCTGGTGGCGTTTGCCGCCCAGTGGGGTGCAACTCATCCAGCGGTGGCGCAGATCTGGAGCCGCAACTGGGCGCGCATTATTCCGTTCTTTGGATTTCCGCCAGATATCCGGAAAGTGACTTACACTACCAACGCGATTGAATCTCTGAACATGAAGTTGCACAAGGTGATTAAGACCCGGGGCTCTTTTCCGAACGAGAAGCGGCGCTGAAAATGCTGTATCTGGCGTGGCTGAATGTTTGCCCTGAACCGGCGATCTCCGGCTAGCGTGGCACGGCGGGCATACGCTCCGGCCACAGAATCTGGAAGCGATTCATAGCCTCCTTCCAGCCCAGAACGAGACAACCTGAGCGCCAGCCTGGTACCGAGACCGGTTGCCTTATCCTCAAGCTGGTGCTGGATAACTTCTCACAGATTTTGAAGAAAAACGCTCGAACGGAAAATTGTTTACACAAAACTATTGACATTACTCAGAAAGGGCTATCTCGACTGGCCCGTCCAGCTTTCGGACACCTACTTATCCCCCACCGCCAACATGGTCTCAAAGTAAGGAGCCTCGTCCTCGCGATGCACAACCGACGTCTGAATATCCCGGAACCCGCTCGCCCGCAAAAACCCAATCACTTCCACCTGCGAAAATCCCAGCCACAAATCCGCATACATCTCGCGCGCCTCTTCAAAATGATGCTGAATCAGATCCAGCACCACCACCCGCCCGCCCGGCCGCAAAATCCGGTACGCCTCTCCCGCCGCGCGACCCGGATGCTGCGCGTGATGCAACGACTGGCTGAAGATCGCCAAATCCACACTGCCGTCTTCAATCGGCAGCGCCTCCAGATCCCCCCGCCGGTACTCCAGGTTGGTAAGCCCATGCTCCACCGCCAATCGAGACCCGAACTCCACCATTTTTTCCGAGTTATCCACTGCAATCACCTGCCGCGCCCCCTGCGCCAACAACTGCGACAGCGTACCCTCGCCCGCACCCAAATCCGCAATCACCATCGGGGGCAACAGCCGCAGCAGCATTTCCGCCACGCCTTTCCACGACCTTCCAGGCACATACTGCCGCCCAAATTTGCCCGCCAGTTCGTCGAAGTACGACCGCATCTTGTCCTGCCGCTTGGCCAGAATCAGCCGGAGTGCGTCCGCGTCCGGTTCCGCCTCGGGAATTTCAGCCGATCCCTGGCGCAGCAACTCCATCAAATGACCGAACGCCTCCGCCTCCGTACCCCTCGGTTGCTTCAAGCGGTACAAAATATTTTTGCCGTTTCGACGATCTTCTACCAATTCAGCACTCTTGAGTTGGGCCAAATGTGTCGATAAGGTGCTTTGACCGCACGCCAAAATCTCTTGCAGCTCCGCTACCGACAACTCTTCCCGCTCCAGAAGCCGCAAAATGCGTAACCGGCCCGGGTCAGCCAGCAAACGGAAAGATTTTAGAATAGAAGCCATGGATCGTGCATATTTAATATATCAACATATCAAGATCTGTTGATATACTCGTAGAGGAGCGTTTAATGAGTACTGCCACCCTAAACAACATCGCAACCGAATACAAGGTCGCCGACATTGGGCTCGCCGACTTCGGCCGTAAGGAAATCACCATCGCCGAGCACGAAATGCCCGGCCTGATGGCAATCCGCCGCAAGCACGCGCAGGGCAAGCCCCTGGCTGGCGTCCGCGTCACCGGATCTCTGCACATGACCATTCAGACAGCCGTGCTGATTGAGACCATGGTAGACCTGGGGGCCGACGTCCGCTGGGCCAGCTGCAACATCTTTTCCACTCAGGATCACGCGGCCGCCGCCATCGCAGCCGCCGGTGTGCCCGTATTTGCCTGGAAGGGCGAGAGCCTGGAAGAATATTGGGATTGCACCTATAAAGCGGTTAGCCACGTGGGTGGCAAGGGTCCCGAACTCGTAATCGACGATGGCGGCGACGTCACCCTGTTGATTCATAAAGGTTATGAACTCGAAAACGGCAGCGATTGGGTCAATACCCCGGCCGAAAGCCACGAAGAGAAGGTCATCAAAGACCTGTTGAAGAAAGTCCACGCCGAAGCCCCCACCCGCTGGCACGATATGGTGAAGGATTGGCGCGGCATCGCGGAAGAAACCACCACCGGCGTGCATCGTTTATACAAAATGCATGAGCAGGGCAAGTTGCTGGTTCCCGCCATCAACGTCAACGATTCCGTTACCAAGTCCAAGTTTGACAACCTGTATGGCTGCCGCGAGTCCCTGGCCGACGGCATCAAGCGCGCCACCGACGTCATGATGGCCGGCAAGGTCGCTGTGGTTTGCGGTTATGGCGATGTGGGCAAGGGTTCCGCGCATTCGCTGTGTGGTCTGGGCGCACGCGTGATCGTCACCGAGATCGATCCCATCAACGCTCTGCAGGCCGCCATGGAAGGCTTTGAAGTCACCACCATCGAAGAAACCATGGGCCGCGCCGATATCTACGTCACCGCCACCGGCAACCTGGATATCATCACCCTGGAACACATGAAGCACATGAAGGATCAGGCCATTGTCTGTAACATCGGCCACTTCGACAACGAAATCCAGGTCGACCTCCTGAACACCGCGCCCGGCGTGGTTCGCACCAACATCAAGCCGCAAGTGGATATGTACACCTTCCCCACTGGCAACAGCATTTACATGCTCGCCGAAGGCCGCCTGGTGAATCTGGGATGCGCTACCGGACACCCCAGTTTCGTCATGAGCAACAGCTTCTCGAACCAGACCCTGGCTGCCCTGGATCTATGGAATAAGCGTGACACCTATAAGGCTGGCGTCTACACCCTTCCGAAGTACTTGGATGAGGAAGTGGCCCGCCTCCACCTCGAAAAGATCGGCGTGAAACTCACCACGCTGAGCGAAAAGCAGGCTTCGTATCTCGGAGTTGCGGTCGAAGGGCCCTACAAAGCCGACACCTACCGCTACTAACACCAGCCGCCTATCCGGGGCCATCCATCCACGGGTGCCCCGGCAACCCATGATAAAGTTGGAGGTGCCAATATTGGCATCTCCATGAAAAATCTCGCCTTGCTGCTATTATTTCTGGCCTATGCAGCGGCTCAACCTCCCGCATCATCCATCGCTCTTGTCGCTCCGGACGCCATCGTCGCTGAAGTCGACGGAAAAAAATATACCGCTGCGGAGGTCGATCAGCTTATGGCTAGTGTGCCTCCACAGATGATGGCTTCGATGCGAGCCGATCCGAAACGGGGCCTCGGATTGTTACTGTTCATGCGGCGCTTAGCCGCCGACGCCGAGAAGGCAAACCTGGATAAGCAGTCTCCCCTCAAGGAACAGTTGGAATTCAACCGGGTCCAAGCCCTGTCTCAGGCGCAGGTCAATCAGGTAAAGAACTTCGAAGTCAAAATCGAACCGGACGACGAGAGCCGCTACTATAAAGAAAATCTGGCCCGCTTTCAGGAGGCCAAGGTGAAGGTAATTTATATCGCATTCACATCGACGGCCCTGCCAACGAAGTCCGAAGCAAACGCCAAAAAATCTTTGAACGAAGCCGAGGCCAAGGCCCGGATTGAAGATTTAGCCAAACAGATTCGAGGCGGTGCCGACTTCGGCAAGCTCGCCAAGGAGCTCTCCGACGACCGGGATTCGGCCGCCAAAGACGGCGATTTTGGCGTAATCCGCCGGGCCAGTCCCTACCCCGAACCCATCAAGGCAGCCGTCTTCAATCTGAAGCCGGGCGAGATCAGTGAGCCCATCAGGCAGCCCAATGGTTTCTATCTGTTACGTCTGGAATCCATTTCCACCCAGGCCTTCGCGGACGTCCGGACTCAGATCTTTGACGATCTGAAACAGAAGGGCTTTGCCGATTACATGCAGAATCTTCAGACCCGCTACGAAGTGAAGGTACAAAATCCCGCTTACTTTGCTCCAAAAACCGGTTCGGTTGTCCCGCCG
>JBBQUE010000406.1:0-4231 GCA_038212805.1 Bryobacterales bacterium
CACATGTTCGTGTTCATGGCAGGCGCCAGGATCACTTTGCCGGTGAATGCCAGATAGAGCGTTGTCAGAAAATCGTCCGCGTGACCGTGGGCGAAGCGGGCCAGTAGATCAGCAGTCGCGGGCGCGACGACTAGCAGCTTATTCTTCTGCGCCACCGCAATATGTTCCACGGAACTTGCGAGGGTGGCTTCGGATGAGCCTGAATCGAACAGGCCCGTAATAACCTTATTTCCGGTGAGGGCGGCGAACGTGAGCGGCGTGATGAATTCCTGCGCGGACTGCGTCATCACAACATGCACGCGCAGTCCGCGCTCCATCATGGCCCGGGCGAGCTCCGCGGATTTGTAAGCGGCGATGCCGCCGCCTACGCCGAGGACCACGTCCATTGGGCTATTTCTGCTCTTGCAACTTGAGCGCTTGCAGGCTCAACATGGCGTCGCGAACCGGGTCGTCATACTTCACCAATCCGCGCCGCACTTCTTCCATGGACGCGACGGTGGGCTTCTTTGAAGTTGTCGGTAGGAACGAACGGGCCCCTGCCTGAAGCTGGCGCGCGCGCTTGGCTGCGACGATGATAAAACGATACGTGCTCAATTCCGGGTCGTCCGGGATGGAGTACATGGCGTTATTTCTGACACGTTCTGACATCTTTTCACCTCAAATATTTTCAAAGCTTTCGAGAATCGGCTTCACTTGCCCTTCCAGGCGGACCCTGCGGATCCGCTCAGCCTGCACGATCGATTGCAAGCCGGCCATGGCCACTTCCAGTTCGTTATTGATCAGCACGTAATCGTATTGGCTATAATTTCGAACTTCATCAGCCGCGCCCCGCAACCGGCGTTCGATCACCGCTTCCGAATCCACTGAGCGGGCCCGTAACCGTTGTTCCAGAATCTGTCTGGAAGGGGGGAGAATGAAAACCGTCACTGCTCCGGGAAGCGCCACTTTTAATTGTCGCGCACCCTGGACGTCAATGTCGAGCACCAGATCTTTCCCCTCGACGGCGGCGCGGTCCAGCGCGTTCCGATGCGTGCCGTAATAGTTCCCGAAAACCTCGGCATGTTCCAGGAATTCGCCCTTGGCGATGCGGTCTTCGAACTCCGGGCGGGTGATGTAGTGATATTCCTGGCCCGGCTTTTCCTGCCCGCGGGAGGCGCGCGTGGTGTACGAGATGGAGAACGTCAGCCGCGGGACGGAGGCCATCAAGCGGTGCACCAGCGTGGATTTCCCGGAACCGGAGGGGGCTGAGATAATGAAGACCGTGGTCATTTTGAGAAGCAAGACATGTTAAATCGTGACATTTTGAGTGGGGTAAGCGCAATCCTCCTGCCTATCCTGGTAGGAACTATGACTCTGGGGGGATGTGGCGGGCCGAAGGGTCCGCTGTTGACGGATCTGGCCAATGGGCAGGATTTGACGTTTTTTAAGCTGGATTCGCTGCGTGGAACGCGAGATGGAGACCGGCTGGGCGTGCGGGCGCTGTTTACGGATACGTCGGCCATGGTGACGGTGAATCTGCGATTTGAGATTACGCCCATGGCGCGGTTGACGGCGGGGACGTGGGAATCCAATCGCGGGAACCGGCGGAGTTCGGGGAATGTGAACGCGAAATCGGTGGATTTCCTGGGCGGACAGTCGGATGCGCCCAGTATTGGGGGCACGTTTGAGTTGGTGAATGCGCAGGGCGTGCCGGAGTACCGGGTGCGGATTCCATTGACGGAGTTGAAGCAGCGGCTCCGGGTGCGGTAGCAAAGCACGGCCCCACGTCCAGGTTCCCTGGCCTCAAATATAGTGGATGAACAACTAATCATGATAACGAAACTGCAGGAAGCCCTGGCAAACGGAGCACAACCGATTCCCCTGGGGAAGACGTTGGGGTTCCGAATCACGTCCGTGACGCACGGCCAGGCGGTGATTGAAATCGAAACCACCGCCGCGCATGCGAATCCGATGGGGACGCTGCACGGAGGCGTCCTGTGCGCGATTGCCGATTCCGCCATGGGAATTGCCCATGCCAGTACGCTGGGCGACGGCGAGACCACCACCACTCTGGAATTGAAGATCAATTTCCTGCGCCCGGTGTGGAGCGACCGCCTGCGCGCCGTCGGCAAGGTCATCAAACCCGGTAAAACCATTTCGCTGGTGGAATGCGACGTATTCGATTCGCAGGGCCGGCTGGTAGCGCGGTCTTCCTCCACCTGCATGACCTTACGGGGAGAGCAGGCCGAAGGGCGTACCGGTCCATTTTCCAGTTCGATAGAATGAGGCCATGTCCTCAGTGTCAGTGGCTGCGCCGAACGCGGCATTGCTTTACGAACCGGTGATTGGGCTGGAAGTCCATGTCCAGCTTGGAACCAATACCAAGATTTTTTGCGGCTGTCCCACGGGCTTTGGCGCGCCTCCGAATGAAAACGTCTGCCCGGTGTGCCTGGGCCTTCCCGGCGCGCTTCCGGTTCTGAGCCGCCACGCGGTGGAATTGGCCATTCAGGCCTCGCTGGCGATGCATTGCCACGTCAATCCGTTTTCGCGTTTTGCCCGCAAGAATTATTTTTACCCGGATCTGCCCAAGGGCTACCAGATCTCGCAATACGATCAGCCGCTGGCGGAACATGGGTGGCTGGAAATTGCTGTCGAGGGCGGGAAGAAGCGCCTGGGGGTAACCCGGGTCCACATGGAAGACGATGCGGGCAAGAGCATTCATGATGGGTTCAAGGATTCCTCGCGCTATACCTACGTGGATTTGAACCGGTCCGGCACGCCGCTGATTGAGATTGTGAGCGAGCCTGACCTGCGGTCGTCCGATGAGGCGTATGCCTACCTGACTGAGCTCAAGCTGGCCATGCAGTTCATCGGCGTCAGCGACTGCGATATGGAGAAGGGCAACCTGCGGTGCGACGCCAATGTTTCCGTGCGTCTCAAGGGCGTGGAGAAGTTCGGAACCAAGGTTGAGATCAAGAACCTGAATTCAGTCCGCTTCGCAACAATGGCGATTGATTATGAAATCGCCCGCCAGGCCGAGCTGCTGGAAGAGGGCGGCAAGGTGGTGCAGGAGACGCGGCTTTATAACGTGGAACTGGGCGAAACCGTGAGCATGCGCAGCAAGGAACAAGCGCACGATTATCGCTATTTCCCGGAGCCGGATCTGATTCCGCTGCGGGTAAGTGAAGCCTGGCTGGAGCGGGTTATGGCGGAGATGCCGGAGTTGCCCGCGGACCGCCGGCTTCGTTTTGTGCAGGAATATGGCATTCGCGAGTACGACGCCAACGTGCTGACCCTGACGCGCCCGATGGCCGACTATTATGAGGCGGCCGCGAAATCGTCCCAGGATGCCAAAGGCGTGGCGAACTGGGTGACAGGTGAACTGAGCGGGGCGCTGAAGGGGCGCGCGATTACGGAATCGCCGGTGAGCGCGCAGCAGGTGGGCGAACTGGTTTCTCTGATTGCTTCGGGCGAAATTTCCGGGAAGCTGGCCAAGGAAATCTTCGCCAGGATGTTCGAAACCGGCGAGGGCGCGCGCGTGATTATGGAGCGCGAGGGGCTGAAGCAGATCAGCGATACGGGCGCGCTGGGCAAGATCATTGATGACGTGATCGCGGCCAACCCCAAGCAGGTAGAGCAGTACAAGGCCGGCAAGACGGCGGTAGCGGGTTTCCTGGTCGGGCAGGCGATGAAGGCGAGCAAGGGGCAAGCGAATCCGGCCACGGTGAACGAACTGCTGCGCGAGAAGCTGGCTTAGAGGCTTCCCCGGTGGACCTGGGAATTTTGGTTCATGGCGGCAACCATTTCATTGTGCGCGGCCCGTGCCCCGATCCTGAAACCGCGCGAGCGCTGGTGCGGCATTGGTCTTTGATTCGGATCGGGGCCAGTACGCCGCCGGAGTTGGCTGGGTTTCAGATCAGCACGCGGGAGTTTCGTGAGGATCTGGCGTGGGCAGTCGAGGTAAAGGGCGAAGACGCGCGCAGCCCGGCCGTGGAGCAACTGCTGGCCGAACTCGCAGCGCGCGGGATTGGGACTGTGTATGCGTCGGCGGGCACTTTTAGATGAAGGTTCGCGACGTGCTCAAAATGATCAAACAGGACGGCTGGATGTACGAAGGGACCGAAGGAAGCCACCGCAAATTTGGTCATGGACGCCAGGTAAGGTGACCGTTGCCGGTCATCCTATGGACGAAATCGCGCCGGGAACTCTCAAGTCGATACTTACTCAGGCAGGTCTTAAAAAATGAGCATAT
>JBBQUE010000407.1:0-4231 GCA_038212805.1 Bryobacterales bacterium
TTCGTGGGAGAGCCGCATGGTTTCTTCCACCGGGGTTTCGGCCGATGCGCGGGCGGGGGTACCGGTAAAGACGACTAAGCCGTGGATCAGGGGAACTTCGCTGAGGACGCGCGCACGGTCCGCGCTACTGGTGATGTCGAAGTGAATTCCGGCCGAGCGGGAAGCAATGTGAACTTGCGCGCCTTCGGACTGAAGGAGGCTAGCAGTGGCGCTGCCGAGGCCACCGGAGCCTCCCGCGAGCAGGATTTCAAGTTTGTTGAGGGGCATGGGGAGCTTCCTCCAGGGCAAGATAGCCGAAGCCGACGACGACCAGGAAGAGAGTCAGGACTTCGCTATCCCCCAGGTTGTATTCATAATATCCCTCGGCCAGGATGGCGAGTATTACAGCGATGGCTCCATGGAGGAGGAAGCGGGCGTCGCCAGTGGCACCACGGCGGAGGCCCCCACTAAAGTCCCACAGAATTTTGCCGATCATCCATAAGAGGGCCAGCAGCGTTGGGATTCCCCGTTCGGCGGCGTACTGAATATAGATGTTGTGGACGTGCCCGTAGTAACCATCCGGGAGAGGGAGTTGGATGTCCGGGGGCAGGTATTTGTTGAACTGGAACTTGGGCTGTTCGGGACCGAGGCCGAACCAGGGATGGGCCTGGACCATGCGGATTCCGGTGCGCCGGGTGACGATGCGGTGTTGATTGGAATCGCGCTCGCCGTGGGGTTGCAGGACGGAGATAGCGCGCTCGCGAATGGGGGAGATGGCGGCGACTCCGAGGATGGCGATGAGCGGCACGGCGAGGACGAGCCAGCGCCGCCAGAACCAGAGGAGATACATGAGGCCGAGGGGGAGGCCGAGCAGGAAGATGCTGCGGGTGAGACCGAGGACGAGGGAGACAGAGAGGAGGGCGGCGGCGAACCAGCCGGCGGCTTTCCAGCGATTGAGGGGGGCGAGAAAGAGGAAGGCGGCCAACATGAGGAGCACGATCATGGATTGGCCGCCGAAGGTCATCCAATGGCTCATGAAGCCGGTGATGCGTTCGCCGACGTAGTACGTGTAAAAGTCCCGGCCCAGGGCTTGCGCTTCCTGGTATTTTTGCAGGAATTGAAACAAGCTGCGCGTGGCGGAGACGGAGCCGACGGCGGCCCAGACGAGGACGATGGTCCGGACCTGGTTGAGGTTGTGGAAGGTGCTGTAGACAAGAAGCAGAATCAGGAAGACGAAGAATTTGCGGATCTGCGGGGTACCGGCGCGGGGATCCACGGAAAGCAGCACGGAGATGACGGTCCCGAGGAAGAAGAGGGCCAGCGGGAGGCGGATGGGCGGCAGGCGCATGCGGCCGCCGGAAAGCAGCAGCGCAGCGAAGGCGAGCCCCAGCAGGATCTGCGAAACGGCAATGGAGAACAGGATGGAGACCGCGGAGCCGCACGTAAGAAAGTAGGCGGCGCGTTCGAGATAAAGTTTCAAACTTGTAGACTATCAAATGGATGCAACTGTATTTATTGCGGCACGGAATTGCGGAGGATGGGAAGGCTGGCCAGCCCGATGCGGAGCGGGCACTGACGGCGGAAGGGAAGAAAAAGCTGCGGGGGATTTTGAAATCCGCGCGGGAGGCGGGCGTGGCTCCGACGCTGGTGGTGACCAGCCCTTACCGGCGCGCGTTGGAGACGGCGGAACTGGCGGTGGAGGCGCTGGAATACAAGGGCGATTTGCTGCGCAGCGCCGCGCTGATTCCGGCCGGGAAACCGGAAGAGGTGTGGGACGAGGTGCGGGTACATAAGACTGAAGCGCAGATACTGCTCTCTGGCCACGATCCGCTGTTCACCTATCTGACGGGATATTTACTGGGGTGCCCGGGGTTGACGATCGATTTCAAGAAAGGCGCCATGGTGCGGATTGACCTGGACCGGTTTGGAGCCTCGCCGCGCGGGGTGTTGAAGTGGATGCTGGTTCCGAAGCTGGCGAAGTAGATGAAGTTATTGATCACCGGCGTTTGTGGGTTCGCCGGCAGCCGTTTGGCCGAAGCGCTATTGAGCAGGATGGCAGGGCTGACGGTCTTCGGCATCGATAACCTGATGCGGCCTGGTTCGGAGATGAACCGCCTGCGCATGCGCCCGATGGGCGTGAGTTTCATGCATGGCGATATCCGGTCCGCGAGCGATGTTGAACTACTGCCCAAGGCGGACTGGGTGATTGATGCGGCCGCGAACCCGAGTGTGCTGGCGGGAGTTGACGCGGGAAGCAGCAGCCGCCAGTTGCTGGAGCATAATCTGGGCAGCCTGATGCATGTTTTGGAATACTGCAAGCGGCACCAGGCGGGGCTGATTCTATTGAGCAGCAGCCGGGTTTATTCCATCTCCGCGCTGAACGCCCTGCCCTTGCGGGATAACGGACAGGCCTTTGAACTGGATGATTCGGGGCTGCTGCCGGCGGGCGTGACGGCGAACGGATTGGGTCCGGATTTCTCAACGCAGGCGCCGGTTTCGCTGTATGGAAGCACCAAGCTGGCGGGGGAGATTCTGGCGTTGGAATACGGCGAGGCGTTTGGATTTCCGGTTTGGATCAACCGCTGCGGCGTTCTGGCGGGGGCGGGGCAGTTCGGGACACCGGATCAAGGGATCTTCGCGTTTTGGGTGAATGCGCATTTGCGGCGGCGGCCCTTGCGGTTCATTGGCTTCGATGGGCGGGGTAAGCAGGTGCGCGACGCACTGAGCCCGCTGGATCTGGCGGCGCTGCTGCACGGGCAAATGCAGAGCGGACGGCCAGACGGCCGGCGGATTTATACAGTGGGGGGAGGGGTAAAGAACGCCATGTCGTTGTGCCAATTGAATGCGTGGTGCGATGCCCGCTTTCAAAACCACGCGCCCGGCAGCGACCTGAGCCCGCGCCGCTATGACATCCCCTGGACGATCATGGACAGTTCCCATGCGGGCCAGGATTTTGGGTGGGGCGCCACGGAAAGCCTGGACGGGATTCTAGGGCAGATTGCGGAACACGCGCAGGGGCATCCGGACTGGCTGGAGCAGAGCGGCGGATAAACTTTAGCATCCCGGCCTTACCGCCGGAATCCATTAAATTACGTGGCAAAGAGCTGTATCATCGTGGGCGCTGGAATGGCCGGGCTTACCGCCGCGCGCATTCTGCAAGAGCGCGGCATTCATGTCACGCTGCTGGAGAAAGGCCGCAGCGCGGGTGGACGGATGGCGACGCGGCGTGTGGGGGAGAGCCGCTTCGATCATGGCACGCAGTTCTTCACGGTGCGCGACCAGCGCTTCGGCGCGGCGGTGGCGGAGTGGCAACACGCCGGGTTCGTGGTTCCCTGGTTCACGCAGGACGGGCATGTCCGGTACCGCGGCGCGGAAGGGATGAACGGCATCGCGAAGAGGCTGGCCTGTGGTCTGGACGTGCGCGTGGAAACCAGGGTGGAGCAGATTCATGCGGAGGGTTGCGGTTGGCGCGTGGCCACGGCGGCCGGCAGCGAACTGCATGCGGACGCGCTGATTCTGACGGCTCCGGCTCCGCAATCGATGGAATTGTGCCAGACGTTTCTGGACCAGCTTTCCATGGAGATCCCGTTGATTCTGGAATCGATTGCGTTTGATCCTTGTATCGCGGTGATGGCCGTGTTGCAGGAAGGAGGAAGCCGGTTGCCGGAGGCGGGGTTTGTGCGTCCGCAATCGGGACCGGTGGCCTGGATCGCCGATAATACGCAAAAAGGTATATCCGCGGGGCCGCCGGCATTGACGATTCACGCGGATGCGGAATTCAGCCGGACGCATTGGGATGCGGACTCCAGACTGGCGGTGAAGATGCTGATGGAGAGCGCGCGTCCCTATTGGGATGGAGACGTTGTGGAAACCAGCGTGCAACAATGGCGCTATTCTCAGCCCATTGCGACGCATACGGAGCCGTGTCTCTACACCCGGCGTCCAGCAGCGCTGGCTTTTGCCGGGGACGCGTTCGGGGGCCCACGGGTGGAGGGGGCTTTCTTGTCGGGCCTGGCTGCTGCGAACATAGTCGTAGATGGCTAAAACAGATGTGGTGATCGTGGGCGGTGGATTGGCGGGCCTGTGTTGCGCGTTGCGGCTTGAGGAAAAGGGCCTGTCCTGCCAGATATTAGAAGCGGCGGACCGCCCTGGGGGCCGCATCCGGACGGACAAAGTAACGGGCTACCAACTGGACCGCGGCTTCCAAGTGCTGCTGACGGCTTATCCCGAGGCGCAACAAAAGCTGTCATTC